>JAAXQF010000255.1 GCA_012974435.1 Desulfuromonadales bacterium
CGTTAAGTAAATTACAACCTGATGCAAAATTAAGGGTGCCGGTATTCCGGTGCCCTTTTTTATTGGTG
Source organism: Desulfuromonadales bacterium (assembly GCA_012974435.1). Taxonomy (GTDB): domain Bacteria; phylum Desulfobacterota; class Desulfuromonadia; order Desulfuromonadales; family BM103; genus M0040. Next base: position 69 of record JAAXQF010000255.1, read on the forward strand.
CGCCACGCGCCATGCCTGGCGCACCAAGAAAAGGCCACCAAGGATCGTACCGTGGTGGCCATCATTTTGCGTATTAAGATGCTTCCTGAATACCTATATCAATAAGAAGCCGTTTTTCTTTTCGGAAGTCGTTATTTATAAGAGCCCCCTGCCAGGTTGAAAAGATTATTAGATCAGTGTCAGATTTATATCCCTTTTGATGAAAAGTCCTTGTTAGTTGTCACTCGATTTAAGCCAATCAAAGGCCACATCTTTATCCTGGTAGGAAAAGTGTTTAACTTCAGCCTGAACAAAATGGCTAGCTACTCGTGGCAAGACAGACAAGAAGTCACTATTTGTCACGGCTGCAACTTTTTTAATAAGATGATTATTCTCTTTGACGAATCTTATATAGGAGATTAAAGCCTTGAAGTTTTCCCAACCAGGGAAAGATTCACTACAGATCATCAGACCATTAAGTGTGCCCTTTGCTTCTATGTGCGAACCAACTTCTTTGGAAAGTCTCTCAAAGTCAGTCGTTTTCAAGGATTCGTCAGGTGTAATGACGAGGATTTTTTCGTCGATCATGAGTTCATTTATTAGCATTTAAATCTCACTATTTGTAAACTTTACTATTCCGACAATACCAACTTTTATAGATCAATTTTAGCAGTACCATCGAGGATATCAAGGGGAAGCGGTGCCAATTAGAACCATAAGCCCTAACATATAAGAAATGGCCACCAAGGATCGAACCCTGGTGGCCATTTTTATGAATTAACGAGCTTCCTAAATGTCTCTATCAATAAGAAGCCGATTTTCGTCTCAGAAGTCGTCTCAGAAGTCGTCTCAGAAGTCGTCTCAGAAGTCGTCTCAGAAGTCGTCACATATAGGAAGAGAATATATAAGAGACAATTTTATGCTAGGCCCGGTTTATATACATGCACATCCCGCTGTGGGAAGGGGATCGAGATTCCCTCTTCGTCGAAGCGAATTTTGACTGCCCGAGTAACTCTCCAATAGACATCCCAGTAGTCGTCCGTATTGACCCAGGGGCGAACGACAAAGTTGACCGAGGAGTCGCCCAGTTCGTGCAGCCGAACGATCGGTTCCGGTTCTTTGAGGACCTTATCGTCGTTGTCGAGGATCTCCTGCAGGACACGTTCGGTCTTCGGAATGTCATCGGTATAGGAGATGCCAAAGGTTAGATCGATGCGGCGAACCGACTGAGCGGTCACGTTGCGGATCACGTCTCCCCAGATCTTGTTGTTAGGCAGGATGATGGTCTGGTTGTCGAAGGTCAGGATGGTGGTATTGACGATACTCATGTGGCTGACCATGCCTCTTACGCCAGCGGCCTCGATGAGATTACCGACATCGAAGGGCCGATAGACCAGGATCATCACCCCCGAAGCGAAGTTAGAGAGTGAGTCCTGCAGGGCAAAGCCGATTACGAATCCGGCCACACCAAGACCGGCGAAGAGCGGTCCGATACTGATGCCCGCCTGTGCCAGCGCGATCAGGAATCCGAGTACCATTACCACAGTGCGGGCCGTGTTGATAACCATGCGGCGCAATAGTTCGGAAAGTTGCAGTCTTGCCTTGTTGAGGCCGCGTTCGACGAGTCTCTGTACGATGTTGGCGATCTTGCGAGAAATGAAAACGATGAAGCAAAAGATCAGAATTCTGACCAGCAGGTCCGGACCGTGTTCGGCAGCCAGATCGACGAGCGATTGCCACCACCCGACCAGAAGCTTTGAGATGACGCCGACGTCGAAAATGTCAGTGGTGATCTCGCCGGTGACACGAAGGAGCTGTTCCCGATAGGAGTCCGTGTTCATCTCGAGGATATCCATCAAGGACAGGACATCACCCAACACGTTGGCGACGGAGTCGATATTACTTTGGGCCATATTCAGCATAGCTTTCACATCGGCATCATCGGGAGCTACGGCCTCGCTGGCGCGCAACTCCACGATTCGATCGGCTATCGCGTCGAGCAGCAGGCTGGTGTTTTCTGCGCGGTCAGAGAGCGACTTCCTGAAACGATGCTTCTGCTCGGTGATGTCGAGTCCGTATTCCTCCGACAGTGTCAGGCTTTGATAAAGCAGGTCATAAGTGTGGTTCAGAGCCTCCAAGGCGCGAAAGACCTTGGCATAAGCCGCGGCCAGGTCAACAGTCGAGAGGCCAGGTTCCGGCAGTTCGGAGCGGGAGGTGATACGCTTGATGGCTGTTATCGCCGTCGCCGCTTGTGTGCCGAGTATTTCGGCGGCCTGTTGCCTATATCTGTTCCCGGCAGGGGCCCCATCAGTCTTCTTGAGGACCTCTTCAGCAAAGAGAATTTCTTCCCCTAAAAGATTGATCCATGCTCTGTCGAGTCGGAGATCGAGGAGCTTTTTGACATAACCCTCGCTACTGTCTGTTCGTTTCTGGAGCTCCGTTATGCGCTCTTTGCTATCCTCTATTTTTTCCCAGAGCTTGTCCAAATCAGGATGGCTCTGCTCAGATTCGATTGCTGTTGGTTTTTCCACCTCGGCAAAAAGCGTTGCCGCAGAGATGCTGAAGGCAAACAGTAGGAGCGTGGCACAAAAGAAAAGACGCGATATCGTGGAAGTCATGGCTGGAGCCCCTTCTGACGTGTATGGACTAAAGGTGTGATTTAGTGAAATCACAATTCAGGTAAAGGAATATCATACCGGTTAGATTTTACAACTGCAGGGTGTGGAGTATCTCCCAGGGGCTCTAGAGTTGCCAGAATAACGGTACTTAAATCTCGAAACCCCTTCCATGACAGCAAAGACTTCTGGAACAGGTGGTCGCTGATTCAAATCGTGTCATCCCGGCCAATTGCTAGCATTATCATTTGTCTTGAGTTTTAAGAACGAATTTCAAACAGGTAGGGAGCTTGATTCTTGCGAGGTGATATTTACTGTTTATCCTCTCGCATTGTTTGGAGGGTGTGGAATTGGCAGAAACACGAAATTCTTACTGACCCTGACATATAGGAAAGGCCACCAAGGAACAGATCCAGGTGGCCATAATTTGGTCTTCCTAAATATCTATATCAATAAGAAGCCAGTTTTCTTCTCGGAAGTGGTGACTTTTAAGAAATGCAGAGTGTTTCTTTCATAAGTGCAAAGAAATTTGGCATCAAGACAGTTCCGGTTATTTGTAATTGTTTTGCTTGATGTAACA
>JAAXQF010000406.1 GCA_012974435.1 Desulfuromonadales bacterium
ACCCAGGGTCGGTGGAATTTTTCTCAAATATCCTGACATTTAGGAAAGGCCACCAAGGATCGAACTCTGGTGACCATGATTTTGTCTTCCTAAATGTCTCTATCAATAAGAAGCCGTTTTTCCTCTCACAAGTCGTGATAAATAAGAAAGACTCCCATTTTCCTGGGAGTCGTATTGTTATCCATTCATTCCTTCACTACAGAAGTCACGAATCACAAGTGCCTCTGGAACCAGCCATCAGCCGTTCTTAATGAACTATTTTATGCTTGATGCGTCAGTTGCTCAGTTGATAGCCCGCCGTTCATGACCGTGGAACACGGTGTGTGGCCTAACGTCTTGACTTGACTCGAATCGGATGTACTCCGACCGTGACCCAACCGTATTCTCTTCTAAATTTTATCACGCGATTGTTTTCGAGCAGGGCATCGAGAACTTGTGGAGTAAAATAACGATGAGTGCCACCGCTCATTATTACTTCGATAGGATTATGTCCCGCTCTTCTTAGGCTTCTTCGCTCAGGCATATACGCCTCCTCGAAAAAAGGTCATTACAGAAACAAACAAAAAACCACTGGTCAGCAATAAGCCGACAACAGCATTCTGTAGCTTGTTTAAGTATTTCCTGCAAGTCTGACCATCATTCCATCCCCCATGGATCAAATCAGATAAGACGAGACCAATCTACGCCATGAATCTGATCAGGTCAAAGATATTGGATTCTTATTAATCCATCGGAATCGTCACGACTTTGGTCGCCATGCAGCCCGTCAGAAGAGACAACAGCATCAGGGTAAAGAAAAAAGTAACGATTCGCATAGAACCATATCCTGTCTCAACGATTCATTCAGTCGAGTCTCACGTCCGTTCCAGAGTTTAGCTCCCTGCCAATTTAACCGAATAGGTTGATAAGGTCAAAGAGATATGCTTCTTATAAATCCTCCTACATTGCATAGAGGTGCTCAGATCGGCAAATTTATGAAATTCTCAGAACCCCTGATAAATAATAAACAGCCAAGGGCAAGCAGTTTTGATTTCAGCCAATTCTTGCAGAAAGTGCCAGGTCGTGTTTGAATTGCCACAACAAGTGAGTGTGTCAGTTGCACGCCTCTGGGACCTGGAATAGAGTGTGTCAAGACCGAGGTGAGCAGGACACTATAGAGATAGAGGAATCGTAAGATGAACCGTATAGATTTGAACGAAAAGTTTTCTCTTTTCGATGAATATTGGAAGCCTAGAATTGCAGGTGAACTAAACGGGCAATATGTAAAGCTTGCTAAGCTGAAGGGTGAGTTTGTTTGGCATCAGCATGAAAATGAAGACGAGCTTTTCATGGTCATCAAGGGTTGTCTGAAGATCAAACTGAGAGATAAAGACATTGATCTAAACGAAGGTCAGTTCTTCATCATACCAAGAGGAGTCGAACATCTTCCGGTTGCTGAAGAGGAATGCCATGTCCTTCTGTTTGAGCCAAAATCTGTTCTAAATACTGGTAATGTTAAAAATGAAAAGACCGTTGAGGAGTTAGAGACCATCTAATGGGTGTGTCAGCCGCAGGGTATTTAGGAATTGATCATAATTGCAGATTTTGGCTCTCATGATCCGCTGGAACAACTTCCGAGACACCGTGACTTCTGATGTTTACCGCTGACTGATGTAGATCGGCGAGTGTGTCAGTTGCTTGGTGAATAGGAATCTTAGGGGGAATATTGAACGTTGGCCATAAGCCATCTGCACAAGTGCGGGTGGCTTTTTGTTATCTAATGACTTGAGACTGTTAATAGCATTTGTCGCATAAACTGTTATAATCACAAACTAAATTGTTTCGAGTAGATGAGAGTATTGATTGTTCGTATGAGGAGATTGCCATGTGTCGCTGCATAGTGCTGCTTCAATTGGTTTGGCTCACTGCATTTGCTGCCTATGCTTATGCGGAAGATGTCGTACAGATCTACTACGAGGAAAGAATTCCGTATGCTGTAACGAGTGAGCAAGGAGATGTCAGTGGTTTGACAGCAACCCCTACAGCCAAAGCATTTAACCAAACGGGCATTTCTTTCCAATGGAAGGAGATGCCCTTTAAACGACAGCTACAGACGATCAAGTACAACAAGAAAATGGCTTGCGGTATCGGTTGGTTCAAAAAACCAGAAAGAGAAGAGTTTGCACTCTTTACCAGCAAAATCTATCAGGACAAGCCATCGATCACACTCAGCAAGCAAGGCAACACTACTGTTGCACAATACGGGGATGTCGTCAGTTTGTTGCAGGACAAGCAAGCCAAGCTATTAGTCAAGGACGGCTTCTCATACGGCAGCTATATCGACAATTTGATCGAAACACACTCTCCCGAGAAGGTTGTTGTGGTTGGCAGTAGTAACGTGCAGATGCTACAGGTGATTCTGTCTGACCGGGCCGATTATTTCTTTGTCTCTGAAGAAGAAGCTGAGCAGATCATTACCAGCTCCGGCCACGACCTTGAGCAATTCCAACGACAGCAATATTCAGATATGCCAGCAGGAAATAACCGCTATATTGCCTGTAGTCAGCAAGTTACACCCTCAACAATCAATCTATTGAATCAAGCCTTGGGACAATAACCTCGCTTTTAGTAGCTTACGCACAAGGATCATAGATGAAACGGGTTCTTCTCACACTTATGCTGATGTTGATAACTGCAACAATTCTCATTGCAGGTCAGTCGCAGGAGATACAGGGGCTGGCGAACAAAATTGCTGATGCCATTGCCGTTCCACTTTATAGCTACGACCTGAATTCAGTGGCTTCGGTAATCGAAATCATCGCAAAGGATGACGAATCGATCCGGGCCATTGACCTAGTTGACGCCAACAGCGAAGAGGTTATCTTTACAGGCTTCAAGTCGACCAATGATTCCTTCATTGTTGCTGAACCAATACCGGATAAGCTGAAAATGGACTTGCAGCTATTCACTCTTCCTGTTGTGCACAAGCAGGAAGATCTCGGATTACTCAGGCTTTATTACCGAGACGTAGAGGTAGCCAGCTCCATGAATCTTACAACTGAGGAACGGGCCTGGCTGAGGACAAAACCTGAAATTTTCATTGGTAATTTAAACGATTGGCCCCCTTTCGATTTTACCGAAGACGGCAAGTCGATGGGGTTCTCAATTGATTTAGTTGATCTCGTTGCAAAAAAAATTGGGTTCACACCGAAGTACGTGAATGGTTTTACCTGGGTTGAACTGATAGAAAAATTCAAAGCTGGTGAAATCGATGTTATGCCGGCTATTTTTGTTACGGAAGAACGTAAGATTCATTTCGCTTTTACCTCGGGCTATTTTTCACAGCCTTCAGTCATAGTAGTCAGAGCTGACAATGATGGGATCAAAAGCCTTGGCGATCTGTCTGGAAAACGTCTGGCGGCAATCAGAGGTTTTGCCATAACCGATATTATGGCTGAAAAGCATCCTGATATTGAGCTCTACTTAATAGACTCGCTGCTTGATGGCCTGCTGGCTGTTTCAACTGGTAAAGTCGATGCATTTATAGAAAGTATCGGCAATGTCTCCTACCTCACCGAAAAAAATTATATCCCCAATCTTAAATTTGTCAGTGACGAATCTCTCAAGGAGGTTCAAAACCCTGCCTTGCACATGGCTG
>JAAXQF010000408.1 GCA_012974435.1 Desulfuromonadales bacterium
CTTTTGTGTTGATTCTTTGCGTGAAGTTGACTGGTCCTCCACCCCTTTTGCTGCAGCCGATGACGAATGGATTAACGGCGATCAGCAGGGGTGGAAAGCCAGGCAACATTAGCAAAAAAAATGGCCGCCCTGATGAAGGTCGGCCATTTCTTTTCTCAAAACTTGATAATTAAATCGAAACGCAGTTCATAAAGTAAAATTATTTCGGATAAGTGCCATAAACCTGAATTGTACCTGCGTGGTCAAATGACAAAACCTGGTAAGGTTCAGCCTCTCTGCCGGGCATATCCATGCCAGGAGAACCGATCGGCATTCCCGGAACGCTCAGGCCGAGCACATCAGGCCTTTCCTTCAACAACCGAATCACTTCTGTTTTTGGTACATGTCCTTCCAATACGTAGCCATCAACGATGGCTGTATGGCAAGACTGGAGTTTAACCGGGACGCTGTATCGGGCTTTGATCTCAGAGATGTTACGAACATCCTGAGAGGTCACTCGAAAGCCTGCGTCTTCAAGGTGTTTGCCCCAGCCGCCGCAGCAACTTCAGCCAGGGGCTTTGTATATTTCTATCAGAGGCTGTTGAGCCTGCTCTTCTGCAAACGACAGTGGAGCCAATAAACAGGCCAGGCCGAAGGACAAAAGAAAAATAGAGAGCAAACGAGTCATTACAGATTCCTTTCCACGGGCTTGAATGTCAGAGGACTAACGCTTGTTTCAGACAACAGGAATGCTGCCTAATATAACTATAGGCTATCCAGTGATCAGACATCAAGTCGGCGGACGAAGGGTAGCATCCCTGCCTGGTGTTTTAGTAAATTGACCCGGGTCGGCGACGGGAGGATCTGCTGACATTGCCGCTGAGGTGATAATCGAAAAAGGCCATGATCTTCAGCTCTTCATGTGGGAAGGCTCTTGGTAAGGGGCCGTAGGTGGCGCCCTGGCGGACAGCAGTTATCGCTTCATCGTCCAGAACCCGATGTCCGGAACTCTCGAGCAGTTGCACATTGCTGACGTTCCCCCGACGATCTATGGTGATGCGTAGCAGGCAGGTTCCTTGCTGGCGTCTCTGGGCCGCAGAACTCGGGTAGTTCCAGACATTATAAATGTTGGTCCGGAACCTCCGCATGAATGAGTGGAGTAAGTCCTGCTGACTGTCCATCCAGACGGTGTCGCCACGTGCGACATCAGCTCGGTATTTGCGCCGCCAGTCACTATCAATTTTAGACAGGGCGGCAGGTGAAATCTGTGTAAGGGTCTGAAGGTCGGGAACTTCCCTGGCCTGCTTCTTCTCAGGTTTCTGTCTCCATCCGTCCGGCGAAAATGGTAATTCAAGATCAGGTTCGGTTTTTTTCTCGACGACTTCTTTGCGCGGCTTCGATTGCTCTTTAGGGGGAACCTTCGGAGCAGGTTTCGGCGAACGTACAATTTTTTCGCGATCTTCCGTGTCTTTTGCTTCGGGGGCCATCTCTTTTTCGACGACCTGATCCTTCTCCGCCAAACGTTTGGCTGGTTTCTCGCGAGGTTTCTCCAACTCCTTGCGAATCGGCAGGTCGAGTTCTCGTTCCTGCCGTTGGAGTGGACGTACCTCGACATAGACCGGTTCCGGAGGGGCCTCTTCCGGGAACAACCTGTCTTTAGGTAGCAGCAGCAAAAGCAGATGCAGCAGCAGCGAAAGCAGGATGAACCCGGCAATGATTCGGTTTTGTCTTTGTTCGGACGTCATGTTCCCTCAGTAAACAAACGTCTCATTGTAGTACACTTGCACAGGTTTCTGCCACTATGGAATAAGCAGATTCTCATATCTTTCTGACAGGGAAAGAAGTTGACGCCTCAGAAACCATCCGGTATATTTTTAATCTTTAATAAAATCAATATTTGCACTTAAAGGAGCAGGTTATGCATCTCGTAGACCAGATCAAAGCTAAAGCTCGCACCAGTCTCCAGACTGTTGTCCTTCCGGAAAGTTATGATGATCGTATGATTCAGGCAGCAGAGATGATCACCAAAGACGGTTTGGCAAAAGTCGTCCTGCTTGGAGACGCCGCTGCTCTTGAAGCAAAAGCCGGTGAGCTTGGTGTCTCTTTGGCCGGAGTGGAATTGATCAATCCGAAGAATGCCGCGCAACTCGATGGTTATGTCGCAGAGCTGGTGAAGCTGCGTGAGAAAAAGGGGCTGACGGCAGAGCAGGCACGTGAAACCCTGACCGGAGAAGACAACCTCTTCTTTGGTGCCATGATGGTCCGTAAAGATGATGCCGGCGGAATGGTCGCAGGTGCCTACAACACCACCGGTGATGTTCTACGTGCAGCCTTTCAGGTCATCGGTACCGCTCCGGGTATGAAGACAGTCTCTTCCGTCTTCCTGATGGTAACCAAGAACCCTGATTTCGGCGAGAACGGTGTCCTCTGTTTCGCTGACTGCGCGGTGAATCCGAACCCCAACGCCCAGTCTCTGGCAGAGATTGCTATCTCCACCGCGAGCAGCTGCAAAAGCTTCCTCGGTGTTGATGCCCGTGTCGCTATGCTTTCTTTCTCAACCAAGGGTAGCGCCAGCCACGAAGATTGTGACAAGGTTCTCGAAGCTCTCGAGATTGCCAAGGGGCTTGACCCAAACCTGCAGATTGACGGTGAACTGCAGCTTGATGCCGCATTGCTGGCCAAGGTCGGTGATAAGAAGGCCCCGGGTTCTGCTGTTGCCGGCAAAGCCAACACCCTGATTTTCCCGACTCTTGATGCCGGCAATATAGGCTACAAGCTGGTTGAGCGTGTTGCTGGAGCCGAAGCGGTTGGTCCTATTGTTCAAGGACTTGCCAAACCTGTGAATGATCTTTCCCGTGGTTGCTCTGTCGATGACATCGTCTCGGTCTCGGCGATCACAGCAGTACAGGCACAGGGCTAGTTTTATCTGTTCAGGTCACTGAAATTATTAATGTCTAGTTATTTTTTAAGGGTTGATAGCTTGCTATCAGCCCTTAACTTATGGCATTTTGTGAAGAGTTGTTTGCACCTGTTTCCGGGGGGCTGAGCCTGAATCCTCTGCAGCGCTTGATCAGGAAATGAAGAGAGGATAACAGATCGTTAATCTGTTGCTCTGTTTGTTTACATGTTTCTGACTTTGATTTTGATTGCCCTCTTCCCGTTGAGTGCCGCCGAACAGAATGAAATTAATCCGAAAAACGAAGAAAAACTGTCTGAGCGATAGCGAGTTTTTTTCTTCGCGCGTGCAAAGAAAGTGAGGCGGTTGCCGGCCGCGACCGGCACCACTGCAATATGTGGTAAGGCACTGTCTCTTCAGTATTCTCTTCGCTTATAAAAGGAGGGAGAAGTGCAAGCAAATAGACTTTTTCTATCAGCGAAAAGACATAAAACCAAACCCAGGGGTTGCGCCCCCTGCCGTCGCCTTACTCTTTTTGCTCGCACAAAATGAGTAAGCAGAAAAATGCGCCCCAATGCCTTGTCCGCTACGCGAGTACCCGATGTCGAAAAGATGAACGTCGGCAGTGCGAAAACTCGGCTAAAGCCTCAAACAGTTCGCCCTGCTGATCGCCGTTAATCCATTCGTCATCGACTGCGGCAACAGGGGTGGAGGACCAGACAACTTCACGCAAAAACACAAGCTAAGAACATAACAAACAGAGCAACAGATTAACAATCTGTTGCCCTCAAGCTACGGAAGAATCCAAAGAGACTCAATCTGTTCGCACATAATAGAGACAAAACCACATAGCATAACTAGTGCCGCGTCAACGACAAACTGACGCATCCAACTTGTTCTTTTCCGCGCCTGCTTCGAACAATGTCACAGACATGTGCCTGACAAAAGAGTAATACAGGTAGCGGTGTTCGGGCATCTTTTAAACATTGCTGCAGAGCCAATATTCAATTGAGTTTCCCCTTGCTCTCTCATCACAAAAGGTGTAACACCTTAAGCCCTTGTCAACATACTTATAGAGGAGAAATCATGGGCATACTCAACAACACCGTCAGCATCTGTCAGTTCCAGGTGCTCGGCACCATGCCAGCAACTGACCCGGCAATCTGGGTCGGCGAAGGTCTTGCCAATGACGGTTTTCGTTCCATAGAACAAACCAGTGAAGAGCTATCCAGTGGTTGGGTGCAGTTGGATGATCATCAGGAAAGCGACTTTAATGGCCTGCATACTTTCCAGCACGATCACTACCTGGCCTTCTCCCTGCGTCGCGACCAGCGCAAACTGCCAACCGCGCTACTCAAACCCTATATTTTAAAAGCTGAAGAAGAGTGGCTGGCAGCCAATCCGCAATTCAAACGCGTACCTAAGCAACAACGCGAAGACCTGCGCGATGCAGTACGTGGCAACCTGTTCGCCAAAACCCTGCCTGCGCCGGCGATCTATGATGTTGTATGGGATACCCGCAGCAACATGATCACCTTCAGTGCCCTCGGTACAAATGCAGTTGATCTCTTTGTAGACCAGTTCAAGAAAAGCTTTCAAGGTTTGCGCCTGGTGCCGATACACCCTATCGCGCGTGCAGGCCAGGTGATCGACGAAGTTCTGCAACCTGCCCTCACCCAGGCCAATCGCAGCGGCAGTGATGCGGTTCTGGAGCAGATCGAAGCGAACCAGTGGCTCGGCACCGATTTTCTACTCTGGTTGATGCACGAGACGATGAATGCCGCCTCTGAATACGCCGTAAATCAACCGGGACCTGCAGTCGCTGGCGACAGCTTTGTCGCCTACCTAAACGACCGCCTGCTCTTGGCCGCCAGCAGTGAAAGTGGTGTTCAGAAAGTCACGGTCACCGGACCACAGGATCACTTCAGTGAGGTCCGCACAGCCCTTCAAGGGGGCAAAGAGATTCACGAGGCGGTACTTTACATGGAGAAGCAGGAGAAGCTATGGAAAATGACTCTGAAAGGCGACACCTTCCATTTCGCATCATTCAAGGCTCCGGCAGTCACCCTGGAAAAGGATGACATCACAGATCCGGAGATGGAACGCGAAGCGGTCTTCTTTGAAAGGATGTATCTGCTTGAGGAAGGGTTGCAGCTCTTTAACAGCCTTTTTGCGACTTTTCTGACGCAGCGCCTCGACCAGGGTTGGGCACAGAAAGAGCAGGAGATCAGGAAAGTTCTGGCTCAAGCATAAGACCCTTACGACAGTTCGTAACAAAGCCCGGTTGAAAATTCAGCCGGGCTTTGTTGTATAAACATAGGGTTAAAGACTTTGGAGTTCATGTGCAAGCGACCATGAAGACGTTTATTAATTGAAGTTCCATGCAGGTGACATCTTAAGAGCAACAGATCGTTAATCTGTTGCTCTGTTTGTTTACATGTTTTTGACTTTGATCTTGATTGCCCTCTTGCCGTTGAGAAACGGAGGGTTTCTTTGCTTACTTTCTTTTGCACGTGCAAAGAAAGTGAGGCGCCTGCCGGGCGCGACCGACACCACCGCAACATCTCAGGGACTGTCCCCGCAGTTAAGGGGGCTGTCCCGTATTTCAAACCTGTAACATAACGCCCTAAAGCCGGGGACAGCCCCGCGAGGGACCGGGACAGTCCCCATCACAGTGGTTCATAGACCAAATTGCTGATGTTCGATCCCTTGCGGAGAAGCAACCAGTAAACCCAGGGGTTGCGCCCCCTGCCGTCGCCTTACTCTTTTTGCTCGCACAAAATGAGTAAGCAGAAAAATGCGCCCCAATGCCTTGCCCGCTACGCGG
>JAAXQF010000610.1 GCA_012974435.1 Desulfuromonadales bacterium
TGTATAGAGGACTTGCACCTCCAAGTAAGTGCGCCCTGCCGGGCGCACAATAAAAAAAGCAGAGCCGTTACTGACCCTGCCCATTTTTTAATCTATTGTCCGCTTCAACACTTCTTTTTAACTCAACCTCCTGGCGGAACCAGTGCTTCCATCACTTGATCAATGGTAAAACTGGCAGGCTTCTGTCGAGGGGGGAATTCCTTGAAGGTTTCCAGGAAATCGCCCACATAAGCCTGGGCCGGCACGAGCAGGAAGGCACGATCCAGCCACCAATCCCAGTAGGTATTCGAGGTGAGACTTGCCTTCTCATAAGGGTCGGTCCTCAAGTTAAACAGCCAGGGAATCCGTGTTTTTACATAGGGATCACTCCAGACCAGCATGGTTCCAGGAGAACGCTGTTGGGCAAAGATGACCTTCCAGTTATCGTAACGCAACGCGGTCAAATCACCGTCATCGGAGAAGTAGAAGAATTCTTCCCTTGGGCTCTTCGTCTCTTTACCGGTCAGGTAAGGCAGAAAATTGTAGCCATCAAGATGGACTTTAAACGTCTTGTCTCCAACTTTTTTGCCCTTTTTCAGTTCCTCTTTAATCTTGGTATTGCCGGCTGCGGCCAACAGGGTCGGCATCCAATCGAGATGTGACATGATGTCGTTTGAGATAGTGCCTGGCTTGATCTTGCCTGGCCAACGGACCATGGCTGGAACACGATAGGCCCCTTCCCAGTTGGAGTTCTTTTCACTGCGGAATGGGGTCATGCCCGCATCAGGCCACGTGTTCATGTGAGGGCCATTGTCAGTACCATACATGACGATGGTGTTGTCCGTGATCCCCAGTTCTTCGAGCTTGTCGAGAACCGTACCGACATTCTTGTCGTGATCTATCATGGCATCATGGTACTCGCTCTGCCAGCGACCGGACTGACCCTCGCTTTCTGCTTTGACATACGTACGAAAATGCATGTGCGTAAAATTCACCCAGACAAAGAACGGCTTGCCGGCCTTGTGCTGTTTTTCGATGAACTCTATAGACCTTGCCGCAAAATCATCATCAATGGTTTCCATGCGTTTCTTGGTCAGTGGTCCAGTATCCTCGATCTTCTGTGTCCCATCCGGCTGGGCGAAACTGTGGATAACACCTCGGGGGCCGAATTTTTTCAGGAACTCAGGGCTTTTAGGATAATCGCGGTGCTCAGGCTCCTCTGACGCATTCAAGTGATAAAGAGCCCCATAAAATTCATCAAAACCATGAGCGGTGGGCAGATGGTTATCCCTGTCACCGAGATGATTTTTTCCGAACTGGCCTGTGGCATAACCCAATGGCTTGAGAAGTTCAGCAATGGTCGGGTCTTTCTCGTGCATACCATTTTCCGCACCCGGCATCCCTACCTTTAACAGGCCGGTACGAAAACCGCTCTGCCCGGTGATAAAGGATGCCCGACCAGCCGTGCAACTCTGCTCGGCGTAGTAGTCGGTAAACTTCATTCCCTCATTAGCAACACGGTCAATGTTGGGTGTCTGATAACCCATTAACCCCATTGAATAGGCACTTATATTACTCTGGCCGACATCGTCACCCCATATGATAACAATGTTAGGCTGCTTGTCTTTAGCCAGTGCAGAAGTCGCTAGGACAATCAGACCCAGCATAATAAGGCTTTGATAGAAAAGCCTTATTGGTTTGACTTTAATTCTCATCTTCTTCCATCCTCCATGTAAAGGTTACATAAACTACAACACAACTAACAATCGTTACAGTTTAGAAATTTATGATTAGCCCATATTTTCTTCCAGTTTTAATGTTGATGGATGGAACAACTTCTCGAATTTGAGACGATGTTTTATCAACCCCTGTTCGTGGGTGTAGCGCATAACCAGTTCAAGCTCCTTACGGTTTGCCTCAACACCATATGGCCAGAAGTTTTTACCCATGAGGCTGCGAGTGTCTTCAAACTCCTGGGTCACCCACGGCAGTGTAACCATCAAAGAAGTAGTGGTTTCCAGGCTGGCGTAGGCTTTTTGTTTGGCCTTACTGTACATTTCGAAAACCACCTTCGGCAACCATGGGTTTGCCTTAATCGCGTCCGTACGAATCGCCACGGCGTGCATGATTGGGAATAGACGCGTTTTCCTGTAGTAGTCTTGCTCTGCGGCACGAACATTGGGAAACAATTGTTTAACTTTTGGATTGCCCTCCAAAAAAGCGCGGGGCGTAATTGCTGTGATCAGCGCGTCACAGTCACCCGAAAGTAGTAACTCGGATTCATCCACACCTGGAGGCCCCTTCACAAGAGGGAAATCATCTGGTAGATAATATCTATCTAACTTTGGACTGAGCTTGGCTCCATCGGAGCTCTCTGTAGTCTCGATCCACTTCATCTCATCAGCTTTGACACCATACTCATCAAGCAAAAAACCGCGAATCCACGTGTTGGCACTGAATCCGTAACCAGGGGTACCTACTCTTTTGCCACGTAGGTCCTCGGGTTTTTGAATCCCCGAATCAACGTGCACGAAAATATTGCGATGCCTGAAGATGCGTGAGATAAAAACAGGAATGAGTGTGTAAGAACGGAAATCTTCGTTGATATATCTTTTAATAAAAGGGAGCAGCCCTATTTCTGTGACCTCATACTTTCGTTCGGGTCCAAACGCATAACGACTGGCCTCATAAATGTTTTCGACGTTAAAGCTGACATTAGTACCTTCAATGCCTACCTGCCCATCCATGATGGCTCTGACACGGTCATAGTCGTAACCAGCAATTTTGATTTGATGTTTTCCAGTTTCAACTGCTTGACCTTCTCGGCCACACAAGAGCCCCAATGTGCCGACTGCGGCTCCCGCCACCGAAATTTTCATAAAGTCGCGCCGGCTGGTTTCATTCTTCTTCATACCAGAGTCCTCACTTACAACATAGTTACTTGCCAACATCTATGGTTTTGTAATACAAAATCTGACTCAATATATCCACTGGCAATCTTAATACTTAACGTTGAGCATCAGGGTTTGCGGCGCGTAGTAAGCAATACCCTGAATGCTCTTGTTATGCAGCTATCTGGTTAGAGCAGGCCTACCAGTCCACCTGCTTCTTGGTCTTGTAGACGGGCGACGGCTCAGGATCAAATGAACGATCAAAGTCTCGATAATAGCTTTTTGGTTCTCGATGCGGATATTTCTGCACCTGTAGCATGTGCTCTTGAATCATTTTCGTAATT
>JAAXQF010000613.1 GCA_012974435.1 Desulfuromonadales bacterium
GGCGTGTCCAGAAGGGGAAAGTGCCGGGGTCTTGCTGAAGCAGGTGTACATGAAGATATCGTTGAAGGTGTCGATACCACCGGTGACCACCATGTCCGATTTACCTGCGGCCAGTTCCATCGCCGCCAGGTTGAGGGCGCTTAAGGAGCTGCCGCACGCAGCGTCGACCACGCAGTTGGTGCCACCGAAATCAAAATGCTTGCTGATCCGTCCGGCCACGACGTTGCCGAGCAGACCGGGGAAGGAGTTTTCTTGCCAGGGAACGTAAGAGTCGCTGATGCGCTGCATGGCATCTTCGGCGATCACATCGGCGATGCCTGCGTCTTTCAGCGCTTCGCGCCAGCGCGGATGACCGAGGCGGGCACCGAGCGGAACAACCAGCTCCAAAGTGCCGGTGACGCCAATGATGACGCTGACGCGATCACGATCAAATTCTTTCTCGGTCGTGTAGCCAGCATCCTGCAACGCCTGATCGACAGCGACCAGTCCGAGCAGCTGCGAGGTATCAATCGCCTCAAGCGCGTTAGGCAGCACACCGTACTCCATCGGGTTGAAATCAACCGGTGAGAGGAAGCCGCCATACTTGGCGTAAACCTTGTCGGCCGTCTTGGGATCCGCGTCGAAATAATCGTCGGAACGCCAATGAGTTTCGGGAACCTCGATGATCGAGTCCGTACCATTCTTGATATTGGTCCAGAAGGTTCCCTTATCTTCTGCCTGGGGAAAAAGGCAGCCGATACCGACTATCGCCAACGGCGTCGTTGCCGCTGTCTGCTTATTCTGTTCTCCGCTGTTTTTCTTCAACTGAGAAACTCCTTGATCTGTTCGATTTCCAGGGGTGCCGAAAGCTCTGCCTCGTCATCGAGGCTAACACCTTGAAGTTTAAGTTGGTTGGCCCGTATCAACACGGCCGCACCAAAGAGGATATTCATTGCCACAGTGGCTGTTTTTCTTTGTTCTGGCGCATCCAGCACAGAACCTTTGACCCATTCGTTAAAAGCGCCCATCGCCGGACCGCACCAGATCTGATAATCAAGCTTGCGATCTTGCACTCCACGATTGGCCCAGACCGGTGACTGGCCGAGATACCAGCGAAACACCAAGGCCATCTTGTATTTTGGATCAGCCTCAGCCGTGGTCAGCTGGCGTGTGTCACGTTGGCTGAAAAAGCTGCGTGTCTCTTCCCAGACCTGGTCGAGATTTTTGCGAAACACCGTCTTTTCCAACTTCTGCCGTTCTTCGACAGGCAGATCTTCAATGCTACTGTGAGCGCGGTAGAGCTCATAGAGCTTGGCCGCACGCATGGAGAACATGGTGCCGCGTTTAATCACCTGGACCTTGACCCCCATTTCGAACATATCGCCGGACGGAGCCATGGTGACATCAGCCTGCCGGGTCTCGGCAAGCATCTTGCGTACTTCGTCGCAGGTCCCGGACTCAACACAGGCCTGGTTAATCGTACCGGTCACAAGGTAATCGACGCCCAGAGCAAAAGCCGCCGCCGCAGCCGCTGGCGTGGCAATACCGCCACCAAGCCCAACCCGCAGAGGCTGAGTGTAATTATACTCTTTCTGGCAGGCATTTTTCTGTGCCCTTATCGTCGGGAAGAGGGCCATGGCAGGACGGTTGTCAGTATGTCCACCTGAATCGGACTCGACAGTCACATCCTGAGCCATAGGAATCTCGGCAGCCATCTCTGCCTGTTCAGCTGTCAACTCTCCCGAATCAACGAGTTTCTGCAAGAAACGCTCCGGCGGTGGGGCAAAAAATCGTGCTGCGACTTCTTCACGGGAAATTTTAGCGATGATACGGTTTGGAGCGACCACGCGCCCCTGGCCATCACGGTAGATGCCGTGGGTTCGATAGCGAACCAGGGCAGGAGTCAGGGCGAGAAAAGCCGAGGCTTCCACCAGGGTGATGCCACGACGCAGGTAAAGATCGACAAGGGCATTCTCCAGCTCCGGTTCGTTGGGGCTGTGAATCAGATTAAAGCCGTAAGTCAGCCCGGCAGAAGAACTTTCCAGCTGGTCAATAGCCGCCTCGACCTCTTCGACCAACAGTCCCGCAGCACCAAAGAAACCAAGCATGCCGGCATGAGCCAAGGCCTCGACCATTGCCACAGAGCTGATTCCTTTGGCCATAGAACCGCCAACGTATGGGTAGCGAATAGCGTAGTCTCGGCAGAAACTGACATCGCCAAGTTTTTCTATCGGACAGGCCAGGGCCATGCCGTTAAAGACCTGCCCCTCGGCAAGATCTTGAAGCGAGCCGGCTGTGCCAGTCATGACCTGAGTGTCACAACCCTGTGCCAGCAGGTAGAGCGGTTGGTTGATACAGCGTAAAGTGGCGGTCAAAGCTGGCCCAACAGCCACCTGTTCACCGGGGGCAAACATCCCCAAGGGCTCTGATGTTTTGTATTGCGACTCTTGCAAAAGACACTCCCTGAAGCGATTATTCGAGTACTTCTAAACCTCTGTGAAGCAAGGCTCAATCCTGCAGTGTTTTTAAACACAATTGCTTCATTTGAACAGAACTGATGAGTATAGTTTTTTTTTGTCCGAGTCACAAGAAATTATAGCCACACAATGGCCATTTCATGCGGTTTTACAAGACATTTACAAAAACTGGTCACCCGAAAAGCGGAAGACTGCAGATTGGCTCCAAAAAGACCGGCCACTTTTCGTAGATTGAGAGCAAATAGAATCGCCGGCGAGCATCGAGAAAGACAAGCCTTCCCGCCTTTTCAGAGTTCTTTAAAATTGGTCGACAAAGACAATCGGAGCCTCATTCTTTTTTCCTTATAGATTAACTACTTACAGGACTAAAACTGCAAACAAAAGGCTTGCCAAGCAGCACAGAAGAGATAGAGTTTATATGCGGGGATAACAGGTAAAATGACTCTGCCTTTTTCGGGGACAGGTACCTTGAAGAAGGGGTTGATCGAAGTGACGGTACGATTAACGAAGTAAAACTGACTGGCCGCAAAATCCCCATTGAGGGCGTCAAAGGCGACCAAAGGATTCACTAATTACAACAGAGGACAATCCGCCCGTTCCCGGCTCTGGACAAATGTTCAAGGCTTTTTCTTTAACGCAAAGGCGCAGAGCTGCAGAGAAAACTTAGGGGACTGTCCCTCTCGGACTGTCCCCGGCTTTTCAGCAGATATCATGGGCCGAGAAAAGGGACAGTCCCCATTCGGGGACAGTCCCAGGG
>JAAXQF010000614.1 GCA_012974435.1 Desulfuromonadales bacterium
TCATTGGGCCAATCTTCAAAATGATTTTAGGATTTAATGATTTCGTCAACCCGGCATGCAAACAGAGCCTAAAACAAAGAGCCATTTGGATACCCAAGGTTTCAAGGGTTTCGGGTGTTGGGTTTCGGGGGAATATCCGCGTGCAGGAAGAACGTGCCGAGCAGGCGCTGCTGGCGTACCGACAAACAATTCTTATGGCTTTGGCGGAAGTGGAGAGTGCGACCTTGTCCTACAATCAGGAGCAAGTCAGGCTTGAGGCGCTACAAGGAGCCGTCGAGGCGACCAGCGAAGCTGTCCATCTGGTGTTGGTGCAATACAACACGGGATTGACTGACTTCATCAATGTCATGCTGATGCAGGGCAACCTTCTTCTACTGCAAGATCAACTGGTCAGCAGCGAAGCGCAACTTATCATCGATCTCATCGTTCTTTACAAGGCGATGGGTGGAGGGTGGTAGAACCTCACCCGAATGCATGAATTATGTTCTCTTCATCTAACCTGATCTGGTTACCCCCTTTACTCAAGTTGGACTCTGGTTGGTTGATTGCAATACAAAAGCAAAACCTGCCTCACGCAGAGGCGCAGAGATCGCAGAGAAAGACCAATCACAACCAAACTTTGTGGCTTTTTCTTACTCTGCGATCTCTGCGTCTCAAGTGAGCATAGCGAACGGGCGTGAGGTAGGTTTTGCTTTTCCGGTTACATGTTTACGACTCGCCCATGTCCAGTAGCACTGTCGATACGACCCTTGACTCATGAATTAACAGCCTTCGTTATGCACTTTTTTATTCCCGCCGCCCTTCTTCGTAACCTTTTTCATACGCGGCTTCCTTCGACTTTTGATTCTTATCGTACAGATAGCCGCCACCGGCTCCAGCAGCGGCCCCGATCGCAGCGCCCCAGCCAGCATGCCCTGAGATGGCTCCAATTGCAGCCCCGGCCGCCGTGCCGATGGCCGCGCCACTGAGGCTCCGTTGCTCGGTATCCGACATCCCGGCACAGCCGAAAAGACCCAAGGTCAAAATCAGTATGAGTACTATGACTAAATTCTTCATAAGAAGCTCCTTCATTCGTTTCTCAAAGTAGTTTTGAAATTTACTGAGGGCAAGGCCATGTCTCGATCAGGAAACGGAACTCCGTCTCGACCGGCAACTCGTTGTGGTGTTGCGGATTAGCCTTGGCCCATTCGACAAACATATCAATGGTTTCATTACGGGAAGGAGTCGGTTCTGACACACAGATCTGTGATTGGGTGTTAGGACCCTTTCTGCTCGCCTTGTGATAGTGGTAGGCCCCGATCAGGTAGCCATGACAAAAATTGATGGCTTCTGCGTACATAGTGTCCTCAGGGGAGACATCGCACAGATTGAGCAGGTTCTTCGTGGTCCGCACCTCGAAATCGACCGTTTCTACGGCGAGGGAGGTAAAAGGAACAG
Organism: Desulfuromonadales bacterium; assembly: GCA_012974435.1. GTDB lineage: Bacteria > Desulfobacterota > Desulfuromonadia > Desulfuromonadales > BM103 > M0040. The sequence goes on from JAAXQF010000614.1 coordinate 1,438, forward strand.
TCATAAAGACCAGCAGGCTTAAAAATATTACGTAACGCTTCATGTTGAGCCTCCATCTTGAAGGGTGAAATTCAGGGGATGCGCGTAAATACATCGCAATGACTACAATTAAAACAGAGATTTCGGGGAATTAAAGGCGGAAGAGAAAACTAACACGAAAGCACAAAGAGAAATAGAAATGTGGCACTCTTGGCCATTGTCATGGTTAGATTCCTCATGGTTAGGTTCCTCTATTCAGAATTGTCAGGCCATTACTTACAATGACTAGAAAAAAGGCTTCTTTTGCAGGGACTTTATCACCGGAATAATATTCAGCTTGATGAGCCATTCCGGGCCAAAATCATCCTGACGTACTACCGCGTACTCAATGCCAAGCTGAAACTTCACCGGCAGTTTGCCGATCTTAGTCATCTTCGCCACGGTAGGGCCAATAGGCACATTCCACTTGTTGCCCGAAGTGGCCTTGTCGTTGTAGGTGATCGTCGGGCTGAGGCCAATCTGCCAGGCGTCCGGCAGGTTATAGAAGAAAACAGGCAGTATCGAACCGTGGCTGGTGCTTGGTGTGTCCTCACCGGCCGCGTTATTGCCATACTCTGAATAAGACCACCAGTATTGCCCGAAAAGAGCCGTGATGGTTTTCTTGGTTTTATGGGTGACAACAGCCGCCGGACCTGCCTCCCAGGTTTTCGAGCCCAGCTCCGTTGAAGTGTGGGTGGGAAACTGAAAGGTCGCGCCAAAGCCAAAGGAAAAAGATTGCCCGGGTTTCGGCACGGGTGAGAACATAAGCGGTAAAGAGATATCGCCCAGACCACCCTTGTAATCAAACTTGGCCGTGCCGTCCGGCTTGAGGCCGGTTGGCACCGGTGTGCTAAAGATAATCGGCACGGTTGGTCTGGTCAGCAATTTCAGGTCTTTGGTGAGATGAAACGGCATGATCGGTTGAAAGATCATATCTGTACCGGTTTTATAATCATCGTCGCTTAAATCACCACGGTTAAAGGTCATGTCAAACTCGGTAAAGAGTGCCCAGACATCTGACGTCGGGTCGCTGAGCTTGGCGCCCAGTTCACTGAGACTGCCATGTTTGGTGCCGCTGTCGGTGGGCGCTGTGGTCTTCGTCTCCTCAGCCAGTGCTTCGGATGAGACCAGGGCCAACAGCACAACAAGCGACAACGCCAACCGTTGCCAACCAGACAACATCGCCTTACTTCCCCATCTGGCTTTTTCAATATGCCTTTTCATATCTGGACTACTCCTTATCAGTTATTCCTTAGGCGGAAAGATCTGCTTCCAGTCCTTCTTCATATCCACGATGATCCAGCCTTCAGCATCAGCCCGGTCAAGAGCCTTGTCTAGCGCGCCAACGTGACTTTTGCGGTCATAAGCATACTCACGGTTACCATCGGTATGGTGGACATACAACCCCATCCGGCGACCTTCGCCAGCCATGGTGTATTCGACCATATGTATGTCGGAGTCGGAATTGCCAAAAGCAAGGATCGGCCGACGGCCGATGTGTTGATAGATACCAACCGGTTTGCCCGCCTTGTCGTTGACGAAGTTGATTTTCGGCATACGAACCAGCACCGGCTTGCCGTCCACAACCTGGAATTCGGCGACTATGCTGGAGCCGACGACCTGCTCGGGCGGGATGCCGTAAACTTTTTCGCTGATGGGCCGCATGAAGGCGATACCACCACCGGAGACGATAAAGATCTTGAAGTCATTGGTCCTTAAAAAGTCGAGTAATTCAAGTTGAGGCTGATAGACCAATTC
>JAAXQF010000132.1 GCA_012974435.1 Desulfuromonadales bacterium
GGTGGTGACTTCGGTAGAGTGCTTGTCGGCCTGGAGATTCCTCCTGGTCAAGAACCGCAATTGCAGTCTTTTCTCGACAATCTCGGCTACCGCTATGTCGAGGAGTCTGACAACCAGGCTTACCAGCTATTCCTTTGATATCCCTTGAAAAGTAATTGACAGTTTTACTCAGGTATGCTATCCGTTAACCATGCTCGTAAGCCGGCAGCAGTTGTGCCGGTATTTTTACAGGAAACGGGACGTGGAGGTCATACCTAAAGTGTTTGCCAAGATTCGAGAAGACATCTATTCAGTATTCGATCGGGACCCTGCCGCACGCAGTGTCCTTGAGATTATCTTCTGCTATCCAGGCCTTCACGCTGTTTGGTTTTATCGTGTCGCTCACTGGTTCTGGACCCATGAGCTCTACTTCTTCGGTCGTTTTACCTCCCACATGGGTCGTTTCCTGACAGGAATTGAAATTCATCCCGGTGCAAAAATAGGTGAGAAATTCTTTATCGATCACGGTATGGGTGTGGTCATAGGTGAAACTGCTGAAATCGGTAACAATGTCACCCTTTATCATGGCGTGACACTCGGTGGTGTAACCTGGGACAAGGTCAAGCGCCATCCAACCGTTGACGATAATGTCGTCATCGGTGCCGGCGCCAAAGTCCTTGGCCCTTTTACCGTCGGTAAAGACTCCAAAATTGGCTCCAACTCGGTTGTTGTGAAAGAAGTCCCGGAGAACTCCTCCGTTGTCGGTATCCCTGGCCGTGTGGTCATGCAGCAGGAGCAGAAGGTTGAGAAAGCGCGTCCTGATCTGGAACATGGCAAAATGCCAGACCCCGAAGCCAAGGCGATCAGCTGCCTCTTTGACCAGATCCGTGCCCTTGAAAAGAAGGTTGAGGATTTGACCAGCCGATTGGAAAAGGCTGAATCAAAACCTGCGGCGAAACGCACTACGGCAAAAAGTACTGCGGCCAAGGCAACAGCGAAGGCTCCTGCAAAGAAATCGACGACTAAAGCAACAACCACTCGCACCCGTAAAACGGAGAAGAGTGAGGCATAGAATAAGATGCGCATGTCAACAAAAGCTCAATATGCAGTCAGGGCCATGGTTAATCTGAACCTACATTCAGAAGGTAAACCTGTGTCTTTACGCGATATCTCGCTACGTGAAAGTATCTCCCTGACTTACCTTGAACAACTTTTTGTTAAACTTCGTCGCGGCGAGATCGTCAAAAGTGTCCGTGGCCCGGGGGGCGGTTACCTGCTGGCCCGACCGGCGAAAGACATACAGGTCGATGAAATAATTGACAGTGTCGAAGAATCCCTGGTGCCGGTGTCCTGCATGGACCAGAAAAATGGTTGTGCCTGTGAAGATCAATGTGTCACTCACAACGTCTGGCACGGTCTTGGCGAAAAAATTCGACAATTTCTCTCATCGATAACTCTTGATGACCTCACCACTGAGGCCAAGAGTAAACTTAAGCTTTGAACCTCCGGAGGATTGACCGTTGAACCAGATTTACTTGGATTATAATGCTACGTCACCAGTAAGGCCTGAAGTACTTGAAGTTATGCTGCCTTTTTACAAGGAACAGTTCGGTAATCCTTCGAGCGTTCATTGGGCCGGTCGACAAGTCTCCGGTGCCCTTGAAAAGGCCCGTGAGCAGGTCGCTTCTCTGATCAATGCTTCTCCGGCAGAGATTGTTTTTGTCTCCTGTGGCAGCGAAGGTGACAACATGGCCATTAAGGGGTCTCTTGATCCTCTTAAAGAAAAAGGCAATCACATCATCACCACGGCTGTCGAGCACCCTGCTGTTCTCGAAACCTGTGAGGCCTTGGAAAAAGATGGCTACGAAGTGACTTATCTGCCGGTCAGTAAAGATGGCCAGCTTGATCTCGCCGATCTTGAGAAAGCTATTACTGACAAGACTATTCTGATCTCGATCATGTGGGCCAATAATGAGACTGGCAATCTTTATCCTATTGAAGAAATAGGCAAGATCGCCAAGAAATACAATATCCGTTTTCATACCGACGCAGTACAGGCCGTGGGCAAGGTTCCTGTTGATGTGCAAAAGGCCAATTTGGACCTTTTGGTGATCTCCGGACACAAGATCGGTGCACCTAAAGGGGTCGGCGCGATCTACATCCGCCGCGGCACACGTATGAAGAACTTCATGCATGGTGGGCACCAGGAGCGTAACCGTCGCGCTGGAACCCAGAACGTTGCCGGAATCGTTGGCCTTGGTAAAGCGTGTGAGATGGCTGCTGATGAGCTCGATGACTACTACAAGCGTGTTCGCGCCCTGCGTGACCGGTTGGAGGATGGTGTCTTGAGCCAGGTGCTGGATATCAAACTAAACGGCACTCCTGACCGTGATGATCGACTGCCAAACACACTGAATGTCAGCTTTGCCTACATCGAGGGGGAATCTCTGCTACTCAACCTCGATATGTTCGGTATCGCGGCCTCGTCGGGCTCTGCCTGCACCTCAGGTTCTCTTGAGCCTTCCCACGTTATGGGTGCGATGTGCGTAGAAGTCACTCTGGCTCATTCGAGTACACGCTTCAGCCTCGGGCCGGAAACCACTGAAGAAGAAATTGATAAAGTTCTGGAAGTGCTGCCAGCGACAGTGCAGCGCCTCCGCGATATGAGCCCGTTATATAATTGTGGAAAAACTGTCGAAGGTTGCGAGACCTGTGAAACGATACGCAGAATCTAATTAGACCATAATCGCGATTTATTGAAGGAGAAAATATATGTACACAGATAAAGTTATGGATCACTTCACCAACCCGCGTAACGTTGGTGAGATCGAAAATGCAAACGGAGTCGGGGAGGTTGGTAATGCTTCCTGCGGCGACATCATGAAAATCTTTCTCAAGGTTGAAGATAATATTATTCAGGACGTCAAGTTCAAGACTTTTGGTTGTGGCGCTGCCATTGCCACATCATCCATGGTGACGGAGATGGCGATTGGTAAGACGATTGACGAAGCTCTCAAGCTGAGCAACCAGGCTGTCGCCGAGGCTCTTGATGGTCTTCCTGCACAAAAGATGCACTGCTCCAATCTGGCTGCTGACGCTTTGCACGAAGCCATCAAAAACTATAGATCTGAGAATGGTTAGGCAGTAACACCTCAGGTACTACATGAAAGAATGAGGGCGGCTCTTGAAAGGGTCGCTTTCGTTGTTTTGGCTGTCAGGTGTCAGGTGTCAGGT
>JAAXQF010000454.1 GCA_012974435.1 Desulfuromonadales bacterium
GTCAGAAACAATTATGTGCCCTTGGCGTTATCAATTTAAGTAAATAATGATTTGCGCTGAAAGCGCTTTCCTCAACTTTAGGCAATTTAGGCATTTTAGATCACTTTAGGCACTTGATTTAGGAAAAAACTAAAGAAAAAGCTTGACAATTTAAATCATAACAAATAGGTAGGGAATTCTAAATTAAAGATGTAGACAATTATGAAAAATTTATTCGCCATTAACAACCTTATTAGCCTTATTATTCTCCTCGTCGTAGATGTACTTATCTGCTGCGAGGCACAGGGTTGATAATGGCCTGATTTTCCGACCAAGCCAAAAAACAAAAACCGTTATCAGCCCCAAAGGCCGATAACGGTTTTTTTTTTAAGGAGACCGAGCCAATGAAAAGCGATCTGATAAAAAAAGGCGTGGAACGGGCACCCCACCGCTCCCTGTTCAAAGCCATGGGATACACCGATGCTGAAATCCAGCGGCCGCTGATCGGCATTGCCAATTCCGTCAATGCCATTATCCCGGGGCACGTTCATCTGGACAAAATCGTAGAAGCTGTGAAAGCCGGCGTCTACATGGGAGGCGGAACCCCCATCGAATTCGGCGTCATCGGGGTTTGCGACGGCATTGCCATGAATCATGAAGGGATGAAATATTCCCTGGCCAGCCGGGAGCTCATCGCCGACTCCATCGAGGTGATGGCCACCGCGGAACTGCTGCGTAACGAGGGTTACCAGTATCGATCACGGTCTTTGAATCCGTCGGTGCAGTCCTTTCCGGGGAGATGACCGAAAAACAGCTTTCCCGGATCGAAGACGCCGCCTGCCCCACCTGCGGATCCTGTGCCGGGATGTTCACGGCCAACTCCATGAACTGCCTTACCGAAGCTGTGGGCATGGGCCTTCCGGGCAACGGCACCATTCCGGCGGTCATGTCGGCCCGCATCCGCCTGGCCAAAGAGGCCGGCATGCAGATCCTCCGTCTTTTGGAAAACAATATCCGGCCGTCGGACATTATGACCGACCAGGCCTTTAAAAATGCCCTGGCCGTGGATATGGCCTTAGGATGCTCCACCAATACCGTGCTCCACCTGCCCGCAATGGCCAGGGAAGCCAACGTAACCATCGATCTCGATCTGATCAACGAAATCAGCAAAGCCACCCCGCATTTGTGTTCCCTCAGTCCCGCCGGACAGCACCATCTCGAAGATTTGAACCGGGCGGGGGGCGTCACTGCGGTGATGAAGGAACTTTCCGGCGCCGGCTTGATCGAAACGGACTGCCTCACCGTCACCGGAAACACCGTGGAAGAAAACTTGATTACCGTTCGAAACCTCGATGACACGGTCATCCGATCCACAGACAACCCGTACCATCATGAAGGCGGGCTGGCCATACTCTTCGGGAACCTGGCCCCTGAAGGCGGCGTGGTCAAGCAGTCTGCGGTTCTCGATGAAATGCTGCGCCATGAAGGACCTGCCAGGGTGTTCGATTCCGAAGAGGATGCCACCCAGGCCATCATGGGAGGCCACATTAAAAAAGGCGACGTGATCGTCATACGGTACGAAGGTCCCAGGGGAGGCCCGGGGATGCGGGAAATGCTCACCCCCACGTCCGCCATTGCCGGCATGAAGCTCGACACCCATGTGGCGCTGCTCACCGACGGCCGTTTTTCAGGCGGCACCCGGGGCGCGGCCATCGGTCACATTTCACCGGAAGCCATGCAAAAAGGGCCCATTGCCATTGTTGAAGAGGGCGACCGCATTGCCATCGACATTCCGGCCAAAACATTAACCCTCAAGGTCCCGGACAGCGAGATCGAACAGCGATTCTTGAAATGGTCTCCCCCGGAGCCCAAGATCACCCACGGCTACATCGCCAGATATGCCCGCTCGGTTTCATCTGCCAGCGAAGGCGCCGTGGTTAAATAAACCAGGATTCAAGGGTTCGAGTGACCCGCCACAAAACAGGCGGATAAAAATGCTATAAAATCACAAAAAGTTGAAAGTATAGTAACGGTCATACAAAATCTGTTTTAAGATATAAAGGATAACAGTCAATATAAACAAGGAAGGAACGAACATGAAACTCACAGGCGCACAAATTATGATGAAGGTGTTACAAGAAGAAGGTGTTGACACGATCTTCGGATATCCGGGCGGTGTCGTCATCGACATTTTTGACGAGCTTGAAAAAACCGATATCCGGCACATCCTGGTTCGCCAGGAAGCGTGTGCGGTGCATGCTGCCGACGGTTATGCCCGGGCCGGCGGCCGGGTGGGAGTCTGCCTGGTAACCTCCGGTCCCGGCGCCACCAACACGGTCACCGGCATTGCATCCGCCTACATGGATTCGATCCCTGTGGTCATATTTACCGGCCAGGTTCCCACGCACCTGATCGGCAACGACGCCTTTCAGGAAGTCGACATTGTCGGCATTACCCGGCCCTGCACCAAACACAACTACCTGGTCAAGCGGACCGAAGATTTGGCCAGAACAATCAAGGAAGCGTTCTATCTTGCCAGCTCCGGCCGGCCGGGACCTGTACTGGTGGATATTCCCAAGGATGTGTCTGTCACGAAAATCGATTACAAGCCGTCCAAAAAAGTCAAACTCAGGTCATACAATCCGACCTACAACCCCAATGCGAGACAGTTGCAAAAGGTCGTTGAATTGATCAAGGAATCCAAAAAGCCGGTTATTTTTGCAGGGGGCGGTGTCATCCTTTCCAAAGCTTCAAAGGAGCTTACGGAACTGGCCCGTAAAACCCAGTCTCCCCTAACCGCTTCTCTGATGGGCCTGGGCGCATTTCCGGCCACCGATCCCTTGTGGCTCGGCATGATCGGCATGCACGGCACCTATCGGGCAAACATGTCCACCGGTGAATGCGACCTCTTGATCGGCATCGGCGTCCGTTTCGACGACCGGGTCACCGGCAAGATAAGTGCCTTTGCCACCCACGCAAAGATCGTACATATCGATATCGATCCCACATCCATACGAAAAAATATCCCGGTGACTGCGCCGGTGGTCGGCGATTGCAAAGTCACCCTTGCCAAACTGAACAAGCTTCTGGACAAGGAAGATCTGGGGGATCTCAAGAAAGAGCGAAAAAAATGGTTCGAACAGATTCAACACTGGAAAGACACCCAGCCCCTGGCCTATGAACAAACAGACGTGATCAAACCGCAATATGTGGTCGAAAAGCTTTACGAGATGACCAAAGGCAAGGCCATCATCACCACCGAAGTGGGCCAGAATCAAATGTGGGCGGCCCAGTATTACCAATTCGATCGACCCAACCACTTTATCACTTCCGGCGGCCTGGGCTGCATGGGATTCGGACTTCCGGCGGCCATCGGCGCGCAGCTGGCCTGTCCGGATGCTCTGGTGGTCGACATCGCCGGAGACGGCAGTATCCAGATGAACATCCAGGAAATGGCCACGGCGGTGCAGTGCGGTCTTCCGATCAAGGTCGTCATCCTGAACAACGGCTACCTGGGTATGGTCAGACAGTGGCAGCAACTCTTTTTCGACAAACGGTATGTCTCCACCTGTCTCGATTGTGCCCCGGATTTCGTGAAACTTGCCGAAGCATACGGCGCGGTGGGTTTGAGGGCCACCAAACCCGAGGAGGTGGAAGCTGTTTTGAAAAAAGGCCTTGCGTCCAAAAAACCGGTGATCATGGATTTTGTGGTGGAAAAGGAAGAATGCGTTTACCCCATGGTTCCTGCAGGCGCCGCGGTAACGGAAATGCTGCTGACATAAAATTTTTCATGCACCTGTGACGAACCGGTAAAACGTCTTTTTCCACGACCGTTCATGGAAACCGGCTTTTTACGCAACCATCAACGC
>JAAXQF010000609.1 GCA_012974435.1 Desulfuromonadales bacterium
ATGAGCTGATCGGTACCAAGGGGGTGAAGCATGGGAAATTGGTTTTGACTATGGCTGGGGAGTAATCGTTCATTTTTCTATAGGTTTTAAATTTAAACAGGGCAACAGATGATAAATCTGTTGCCCTGTGTAAATTTAAAACCTATAGAAAAATGAACGATCACTCCCCAGCCATAGTCAAAACCAATTTCCCATGCTTCACCCCCTTGGTACCGATCAGCTCATCAGCCAGGCGTTTAACCTGGGCGGCGGTGCCGCGGACTACGACAACTTCCAGACAATGGTGGGTGTCGAGGTGAACATGCAACGCCGAGATGATGGCCTCGTGGTGTGAATGCTGGTGCTCGGTCAATTTGTCGGAAAGATCGCGGGTGTGATGATCGTAAACCAGGGTGACCGTGCCGACCGTTGGTGTGGTGGCGGCATTTTCCACCTGGTCTTCAACCAAGGCACTGCGAATCATGTCGCGAATTGCCTCGGAGCGATTGACGTAACCCTTGGTGGTGATCAGTTGGTCAAAGCTGACAAGCAGCTCTTGGTCTATGGATATTCCGAAACGGGCAAGTTCTGGCATCTCGTCCTCATGTGTGTGTCTTCGATCAAGAAGGGCAATTTATTATCTTTGCTCCTGCACAGGGTGATACTTTTTGCGAATCTTTACATGGGAGTTTTGCAAGGGTCAAGAATCTTGCCTGCTTAGCGATTCTTATGAACTTCTCATCCACAGGCTGTCCACGTGTTTTTGCACAATATATAGTGCGTGGCAGGGATTTTTTAAACTATATCTAGTGTTTTTCCTCTTGCCATTTTCAAACGGTGTGTTACTTTCCTAGAGATGTTTATTTTGCTTGGGGGAGGATGCTGTGTTGGAATTTATTCGTAAGAGAGACGGTCGGCTTGTAGCCTTTGAAGAACAAAACATTATTTCTGCCATTCAGAAGACGGTTAAGGCCGTTGGTGGTTCGGATATGCAACAGGTCTCCGACATCGGTCGTCAGGTTGTCGGTATCCTCGAAGTCATCTACAAGGATGGGCGGATTCCGACCGTTGAAAATGTGCAGGACCTGGTCGAAAAGATTCTTATCGAAAATGGTCACGCCAAGACCGCCAAAGCTTACATCCTCTATCGCCAACAACACGCTTCCCTGCGTGAAACCAAGGCCATTATCAAGGAATCGATCGAATCGATGGATTCCTATCTCACCCAGGAGGATTGGCGGGTCAACGAGAACGCCAACATGGGTTACTCTCTGCAGGGCCTGAACAACCATATCGCCTCCAACGTGACCAGCAACTACTGGCTGAACAAGATTTACCCACACTATGTTGCTGACGCTCATCGCGACGGCGACTTCCATATTCATGACCTCGGTATGCTCTCGGTCTATTGCTGCGGTTGGGATCTGAAAGACCTCCTCCTCAAAGGCTTCAGCGGCGCATACGGCAAGGTCCAGAGCGCACCTCCCAAGCACTTCCGTACCGCTCTCGGTCAGATCGTCAACTTCTTTTATACCTTGCAGGGCGAAGCTGCCGGTGCCCAGGCCTTTGCCAATTTTGATACCCTGCTCGCACCCTTTATCCGTTACGACGGACTTTCGTATAAGGAAGTCCGCCAGTCGATGCAGGAATTCATCTTTAATATGAATGTGCCGACCCGGGTCGGTTTCCAGACACCTTTTACAAATATCACCCTGGATCTTGCTCCTCCGCGTGACGTCGGCAAGGAAGCTGTTGTTATCGGCGGTCAGTTGATAGATGCGACTTACGGTGACTTCCAGGAAGAGATGGATCTTTTCAATCAGGCCTTCTGCGAGGTGATGATGGAGGGCGACGCTTCCGGTCGCATCTTCTCCTTCCCGATTCCGACGGTTAATATCACCAGCGAACTCGATTGGGACAGCCCTCGCTTCAAGCCGGTCTGGGAGATGACGGCCAAGTACGGTATCCCTTATTTCAGCAACTTCATCAACTCCGACATGGACCCCGAAGATGCCCGCTCCATGTGCTGCCGGTTGCGACTCGATAACCGCGAACTGCGGAGACGGGGCGGCGGTCTGTTTGGATCCAACCCCCTGACCGGGTCGATCGGGGTAGTGACTCTTAACCTGCCCCGGGCGGCATACCAGGCTGAGGACGTCGATGGCTTCTTCGCCAGGATCTCCGACCTGATGCGCATCGCTTACGAATCTTTCGAGATCAAGCGCAAGCAGTTGGAGCGTTTGACAGAAGAAGGGCTCTACCCCTACAGCCGTTTCTACCTGCAGGGGATTCGCGAGCGCACTGGCCGTTTTTGGGACAATCACTTTTCCACCATTGGCCTGATAGGTATGAATGAGGCTATGCTCAACCTGATCGGCAAGGGCATTGATACTACAGAAGGCAAAAGCATCTCCGTGCGTACCTTGCAGTTCATGCGCAGCCAGTTGGAAACCTATCAGGAAGAAACCGGTCATCTCTACAACCTTGAAGCGACTCCCGCAGAAGGAACCAGCTTCCGCCTGGCTCGCGCGGATAAGACGCGTTACCCCGATATCATTACTGCCGGAGATGCCGAGCCTTACTACACGAACTCGACACAGCTCCCGGTCGATACTACGGATGATATCTTCCAGGCGCTCACCCACCAGGATTCACTGCAGACTCTCTACACCGGCGGCACCGTATTCCATGGTTTCCTGGGTGAAAGGCTGGAAGACTGGCAGAGTGCCCGGCTCATGGTCAGGCGGATTGCCGAGAATTTTCATCTTCCCTATTTTACGATCAGTCCGACTTTTACCATCTGCCCGGAGCATGGTTACATCTCGGGCGAACACTTCGACTGTCCGCATATGCATGAAGGCCAGGCAGCCTAGGGCTGTCCCCATACGGGGACTGTCCCATCTGTAGAATATTGATTTTGGAGGAGGATCCTATGTCAACCAAGTGTGCAGCTAAAACCGAAGTCTACTCCCGTGTCTGTGGTTTCTTTCGCCCCGTCCAGCAGTGGAATAAGGGCAAGAAAGCCGAGTTTGAGGATCGCCAGGAGTATGTTGTTGAAGAAGATCGTCGCTAAAACAATATAATGAACTGAGTTCTTCTCTGTGCAGGGGGAGGGCTCCTAGCAGCCTGTCAGACTAACCATGAACTGGCTGCAAATTAGCTTGTTTGGCCCATATTTCAGCTCCTTTTCGACCAATAGCTACAGCTATTACTCTCAAA
>JAAXQF010000450.1 GCA_012974435.1 Desulfuromonadales bacterium
GCTCGCTTTTTTTGTTTTGGATATAGAGATGCGACAAGAAAACCTGACACAAATTGAAACGCTCTTCCTGCCGATTCTTGATGACCTCGGTTATGAACTGGTTGATCTTCAGTTACAACAAGATGGCAAGCAACTGGCTTTACGAATCTTAGTTGACAAGTCTGCGGGTATTACCCTTGACGACTGTGTCGAAGTCAGTCGTGAGGTTAGTGCCATCCTTGAAGTCGAAGATCCGATCAGGTCCGCTTATCGCCTTGAGGTCTCTTCACCTGGTCTGGATCGGCCTTTGAAAAAGGGCACCGATTTTGAACGCTTCGTCGGTAAGAAAGCTAGACTCAAGAGCAAGCATCTGATTGATCCCGACCAGCGGGGCACAACTCGTAAGACTTTCGTTGGCACGTTGCTTGGTTTTGAAGATGGCAATGTTCGACTTGAACTGACTGACAAACAGGGCGGTGTGATTGCGATTCCTCTGGCCGATCTTGATAAGGCAAATCTCGAAGAAGAGTTTTAGTAGAACGTATTACAAATACAGACTTCAACAGCAGCCACCACCGCGAAAGAGTGGGGTATGCAGGGGGAAGGGATGAATATCAACCTTAATCACATTATCGACCAGGTGGTCAAAGACAAAGGCATCGACCGTGGTGTGCTGGTCGAGGCTCTTGAGGCTGCTGTACTTTCTGCTGCTAACAAGAAGTATCGCAATACCCGCGATCTCGAAGCGCACTTTAACGATGAAATCGGTGAAGTCGAAGTCTTCGAGTTTGTCACTGTCGTTGAAGAAGTGGAAAACTCTTACCAGGAAATTGATCTTGGTGAGGCGCAGGAAATTGACCCTGATGTAGAGGTTGGTGACTCCCTCGGTATGAAGATGGATGCCAGCAGCTTCAGTCGTATTGCTGCCCAGACTGCCAAGCAGGTGATTATTCAGAAGGTTCGTGAAGCCGAGCGTGAAGGCGTCTTCAATGAATTCAAGGATCGTCTCGGCGAGTTGGTCAACGGTATCGTACGTCGTTACGAGCGTGGTGACCTGATTATTGATCTTGGTCGTACCGAGGCCTTGTTGCCTCATCGTGAGCAGGTTCCTCGTGAGAATTATCGCCAGGGCGACCGTGTTCGTGCTTACATCTCTGATGTCCGCATGGCAACCAAGGGCCCGCAGATCATTCTTTCCCGGACACATCCAGGCCTTTTGATTGAGCTTTTCAAAATGGAGGTTCCGGAAGTTTCAGAAGGTATCGTTGAGATCAAAGCTGTCTCCCGAGAGCCGGGTAGTCGCGCCAAGATCGCCGTGTTTTCCAATGACCCGGACGTCGACCCGATCGGTGCCTGTGTTGGTATGCGTGGCGCTCGTGTCCAGAATGTTGTCTCTGAACTGCGTGGTGAAAAGATCGACATCATCAACTGGACGCCGGACATCGCTCGCTTCGCCTGCTCAGCGCTCTCGCCGGCCGAGGTGACCCGTGTTTACGTTGACAACGATGAAGAGTCGCTAGAGATGATTGTTCCTGATGATCAGCTCTCTCTGGCCATCGGCAAGAAAGGGCAGAATGTTCGTCTTGCTGCCAAGCTGACCGGCTGGAAGATTGATATTATGAGTGAAACTCGTGCGGCCGAAGCCGAGCTCGATGAGCTTACTGGCGGTGGTAGCAATAATGACGCTGCAGAGGAAGCAGAGGAAGCAGAGGATGCAGAGCTTCTCAGTGCCATGACCGCCAAGGACGCCATTACATTTATTAAAACGGCAGAGTCAGCTGAGCAGTTGACCACCATGGCTGAAGGTGAAACAAGAGTCACTGTTACACGTGCTCTTGAGGCCAGAGTTGAAGAGCTGTCCGCTGTCGAGAATGCTGCTGACGAGAACGCGGAGTAAGCGTGACACAAGGCCGACGGCAACCGCAGCGAACGTGTATGGGCTGTCGCCAGGTCAAAGACCAGGCAGATCTGATACGCTTCGTCTGCTCGCCGGAGGGCGAGGTGCTGGCGGACTTAAAAAGTCGCTTGCCGGGCCGTGGTGCTTACCTTTGTAACAGCCGAAGCTGCATTGAGACGGCTGTGCAGAGAAAACAGTTTGACCGGGCTTTTCGCAGGAGTTGTGAGCCCGTTGCCAATGATAGCCTTATTGAGGCCGTCGGGCAGGAGCTCCTTGCTCATCTCGCCAGTCTATTAGGCATGGCGAGAAAATCTGCGAAATTTGTAGCTGGCAGTAATGCCGTGCTGGACGCGTTGAGCCGCAGGAAACCGTTGGCTGTTGTCATTCTGGCCAAGGACATCTCGCAACAAATTGGTGAGAAAGTCAGGCGCAAAGCTGAGCACCAAGATATAGTAACTACGAAATTATTCGACAAAGTAGAGCTTGGCCGCATACTCGGGCGTGCGGAAAGAAGTGTCGTGGGTTTGCCCGATGGAAAGTTGGCGGAAGCATTTCTTCATGATCTGTACCGTTATCAGGATATCTCAGGGGAAAGTTGATGGCTAAAATTCGTGTTTATGAATTGGCGACTAAATTGGGTCTGGACAACAAAGAGATTGTTGACAAACTTAATCAGGCCGGCATTGAGGTCAAGAACCATATGAGTGCACTGGAAGAAGAGGTGGCACTCAAGTTCGAGTCGTCTCAGTCGAACCAGGCTGACGCAGCACCGGTAGACGAGACTGTAGAAGTCAAGGTCAAGGAAGAGCGTATCGGCTCAGGCCTGATCCGTCGCCGTCGCAAGACTGTCGTCAAAGAAGAGCCGGTCGCTGAAGAGCCTGTAGTCGCAGCTGAAGAACCTGCTCCTGTTGTCGCGTCTGAGCCGGAGGCTGAAGAATCAGCCCCCTCTGCCGAGGAAACGGTCGAGCAAGTGGATGCTGCTTCTGTCGAAAAGGCCGAGGATGTCGAAGAGCCTGCAGCGGTTGTTGAGGCTGCTGGGATTTCTGAAGAGACTTCCGATGCAACAGAAGCTGTCGCAGCCGAAGAGAAGCCTGAGAAGGCAGCTGCCGCAAAGAAGAAGACCAAGAAAGATTCGAGCTCCACGGCCAAGATCCTTGGCCGCGTTGAGCTACCCAAACCCGCAGAAAGACCTCGCCGTCAACCTGCTGGTGGCGATAAAGCCAAGAGACCTGCTCCGGGTGCTCGCCCGGATCGGCCGGATCGGCCGGATCGCCCGGCTCGCCCGGCTCGCCCGGCTCGCCCAGCG
>JAAXQF010000452.1 GCA_012974435.1 Desulfuromonadales bacterium
ATCAAGATCAAAGTCAAAAGCATGGAAACAAACAGAGCAACAGATTAACAATCTGTTGCCCTGCGTCTACGGAAACAATTCAAAGAGATTCAACTTGGCATAAGCAAAAAGCACATGACATGCAGTGGGATTTGTCAAATTTTATAGTTATCTTTTCCCCAGCGCCTTTTGCATCGCAGGCAAAGCCACCCCACGCTCGATATTGGCGCCCATGTCCACGAGCACTGATTCCAGTGCGCCGATGCAGAGCAGGATATTTTCGGCCCGGCTAGAATGACCCATCAGACCGATCCGCCACACCTTGCCGGCCAGTGCACCCAGGCCAGCCCCTATCTCCAGGTTGTACTCTTTGAGCAGTCGACTGCGCACCTTGGCGTCGTCAACTCCTTCAGGGATGGTGACCGCATTCAGTTGCGGCAGGCGGTCCGCTTTGTTGACGACGAATAACAGTCCCATCGCCTCCAGACCTGCTCTGAGCGCGAGGTGGTTCTTGTAATGGCGATCCCAGGCCCTGTCCAGGCCTTCCTCTCTTAAAATCAACAGTGCTTCGTGTAAAGAATAGAGAGCGTTGATCGGTGCGGTGTGGTGGTAGGCTCGCTTGGCACCTTCTCCCCAATAGCCCATCACCAGATTCAGATCGAGAAACCAGCTCTGCACCTTGCTCTTGCGATTGCGGACTTTTTCAAGAGCGCGCTCATTGAAACTAACAGGAGAGAGGCCAGGGGTACAGGAGAGGCACTTCTGTGACCCGGAATAGATCGCGTCAATCCCCCATTCGTCGACCTTTACAGGTGTACCTCCGAGTGAGGTGACGGCGTCCACAATGGTCAGGCAATCGTGGGCGTGGGCCAGCTTGACCAGCTTTGCCACATCGGACTGCGCACCGGTTGAAGTCTCGGCGTGGACCATGGCAACGATCTTGGCATCTTTATGGACTTTCAGAGTCTCTTCCAACTTGGCCGCGTTGATCGCCTCTCCCCAGGAGTCATCTACCATCACCGCTACGCCACCACAGCGCTCGACATTCTCTTTCATGCGACCGCCAAAGACTCCGTTCTGACAGACCACGACCTTGTCGCCCGGTTCCACCAGGTTGGCAAAACAGGCCTCCATGCCAGCCGAGCCGGGCGCCGAAACCGGCATGGTCAGGGCATTGCCCGTTTGAAAGGCGTACTGCAGAAGCTCTTTAACTTCATCCATCATGGTGACAAAGGCCGGATCAAGATGACCAATCGTCGGTCGGGAAAGGGCCTCAAGAACCCGCGGGGGAACATCGGAAGGGCCCGGGCCCATTAGAGTTCGAACCGGTGGGTTGAAAGAATGAATTAGCATTGGACTATCCTTTTGCAAAAAGTGATTGTGAGTTTGTGGATACCAGCAAAACTATGAAGAATAATACCTGTTCTTCCCTGTGGGTCAAGAGATGAACCATGTTTCGCACACTGTCGTTAAATTACCCTATTTTTCAATAATTATTGTTAAATTTCAACAGGTTGTCCGACTTGACTGGGAGTTTTTAATGAGAACCCTGCAACTAAACCAAGACGTTTTCTGTTATGTTTTCAATGAGTTACGGGTTTCTCCCCCAAAATATTGTCTCATTGGCACTTCTTATGCATTATAAAAAACCATCAAGCAAAGTTGCTGTTGGCTTGGTCGAATGACAGCTGCTGAGGCAGTTTCTCAGGTAACAATTGAGAACCTCAACATGTAACAAAAACCAAAGGCTTAGTCATCAACGACTATGCCTTTTTTGCTTCTCAATCTCTTGCCTTTGTCTTCAAGCAAATGCATAATGCTCGGCAGTTTCAATATTAAGAACTTGAACTCGAGAGAGAAAGCATGGGCTGCAGCGACGATATGGAAAGATCCCCCTGGGTTTGCCACATCTGTGATTATAAATCTGATGACACCGAGAGCAACTCCTGTGACCTCTGCTATCGAGTGACCTGCTCCCTGCATTTGCGCCCGGCGTCTATCCTCAACCCAAAGAATGGCCTTTATGAAACGGCCGGGGTCTGTATTTCCTGCGCGGCTGATAACGCTCGTAAAGAGCAGTTGTGATTCTTGAGCCCAATCAAAACATTTTTGTCGGACGCTGATTAACGCTGATAAGACTTTAAGGTCTTAAAACCATAACGACTGTGTTTCTGGTTTATACTTGTCTGCGTTCATCAGCGTCCAACGCTTTAATAGGTTTAAAAGCTTTTGCCATCCCCTTCATCCCCTTCATCCCTGTTAACATGCCCTAGTCTTTATCTGCTTTTCGCCAGTTGTAAAATTGACGAAAAAGGCTAATATTTCAAAGTCTTTAAGCAATGAAAGGTTGTGATATGAGTTTTGTTGACGAAAAAATCCTGTTGTTCGATGGTGCCTGCGGCACCAATCTGCAGGAGATGACGATACCGGATACCGCCTGGCAGGGATGTGAAGGTTGTAACGAACTTTTGAACATTACCTCGCCGGAAACAATCGTTGCACTGCATGAATCGTTTCTGGATGCCGGGTCCAAGGTCATTGAAACTAACACGTTCGGCGCGAGTTCCATCGTTCTGGCCGAGTACGATCTTGCTGACAGGACCGTTGAGATCAACCGTGCTGCGGTCGCCAATGCCCGGACGGCAATCGGTGAGCGAACTGGCTGCTACGTCGCTGGTTCGGTTGGGCCGACCACCAAGTTGCCGTCGCTGAGCCATATCTCTGTCGAGGACTTAGCGGCAACCCTCGGCGAACAGATCAGAGCTCTGGTAGAAGCCGGGGTTGATGCTTTGGCCATTGAAACCTGTCAGGATCTGTTGCAGGTTAAAGTCGCCCTTGTGGCCTGTTTCGAAGTGCTTGAAGAGCTTGGCAGAGAGGTTCCGGTGCTGGTTTCGGTGACGATGGAACGGCAGGGGACCATGCTGGTTGGCAGTGATATTGCGGCGATCTGCGCGACCTTGGAGCCCTTCCCGATCTTCTCCCTCGGCCTTAATTGTGCAACCGGACCGAGTGACATGGCCTCGCACATCCGTTACTTAAGCCATAATTGGCCGCAGCGTATCTCCTGCATGCCGAACCAGGGTTTGCCGGAAGTCGTTGATGGCAAAACCCATTATCCGATGAAGCCTGAAGATTTTGTCCATCACATGAGCCAGTTCATCGAGAAAGATGGGGTCAGTATTGTCGGTGGCTGTTGTGGTACGACTCCTGATCATATCCGCCAGCTTGCTGAGGCTTGTTCCGGATTGTCTCCGGCAAAGCGGGAGGTGACGGTATGAAACCTTCAATCTCGAGCCTCTACCAGGCCATTGAAATAGCCCAGGAGATCCCGCCGCTACTGATCGGTGAACGCTCCAACCCGAACGGCTCAAAGAAGTTCCGCGAGTGCCTGCTGGGCGATGATTTCGATGGCTGCCTGCGGATCGGATTGGATCAAGAGGCCAAGGGCGCTCAGGTCCTTGATGTCTGCGCTGCCTATGTGGGCCGCGATGAGCTTGCCGATCTGACCCATTTGGTTAAGATTCACGCCGAATCGTTGAAGATTCCGATCATGATCGATTCGACCAACTCCGATTGTATTGAAGCCTGTCTGAAAATCTATCCCGGGCGCTGTATTATCAATTCGATCAACCTCGAAGATGGTGGCAAGACTCTCGACAGGGTGTGCCGACTGGCGAAAAAGTACGGTGCTGCTGTGGTGGCCCTGACCATCAACGAGCAGGGCATGGCGATGACGGCCGACGAAAAGGTCGCGACCGCCAGGCAGATTTACGATCTGGCCGTTGGCAAGCATGGCTTACGACCCCAGGATATCCTCTTTGATCCGCTCACCTTTACCATTGGTGCCGGTGATGAAAACCTGCTTGATGCTGCTATCCAGACTCTGGATGGTATCCGACGGATCAAGGAAGAACTGCCGGGGGTCTATACGCTACTCGGTTTGAGCAACATCTCTTTCGGCTTACCGCCGGCAGCACGCAAAATCCTCAATTCGGTTTTCATGCACGATGCGATTGAACAGGGCCTTGACGCAGCGATTATTGACGCCGGCAAGATCCTGCCGCTGGCGCAAGTTAGCGAAGAAGATCGCGTCTTCTGCCGTGACCTGATTTACAACCGTGGTCAGGGTGAAGAGGTGTCGCCGCTGATGCGCTTCATCGATCATTTCTCTGAGCGGGTTGAAGGTGACGAT
Organism: Desulfuromonadales bacterium; assembly: GCA_012974435.1. Lineage (GTDB taxonomy): Bacteria > Desulfobacterota > Desulfuromonadia > Desulfuromonadales > BM103 > M0040. Next base: position 4,172 of record JAAXQF010000452.1, read on the forward strand.
GAGGAGGATTCAGAAGATCAACGCCCTGAAGAGGCACTGCACCAGAAGATCGTGCGCGGTGACAAGGACGGTATCGAGGACATCCTCTCCGTATTGCTTGATCGCTATCCGCCCCTTGAAATCGTCAACCTGATACTGGTGCCGGCCATGCGTCACGTCGGCGAACTCTTCGGCAAGGGTGAACTGCTGCTGCCCTTCGTGCTGCAGTCGGCCGAAGCGATGAAGAAGAGCGTTGCCTGGCTGGAGCCGCACATGGAGAAGCTTGATCAGGAAGAGGGGACCAAGATCTTATTGGCTACGGTTCAGGGTGATGTCCACGATATCGGCAAGAACCTGGTTGATATCCTCTTGTCCAATAATGGTTACAAGGTTTTCAACATTGGCATCAAGGTTCCTGCGGAAACGATTATCGCCAAAGCCCGTGAACTGAACGTCGATATGATCGGTCTGAGCGGTTTGTTGGTGAAGTC
>JAAXQF010000345.1 GCA_012974435.1 Desulfuromonadales bacterium
ATTCCCAATAGTTTGTCCGCTCTTCCTTGGCCGTGTGGTACGAATTGTTTATCTTGTGAAAGCCTTAATTTTGCTTGATTTCTAATAAGGGGCCTCGTGATAAATAACTACTTACAGTAGTTTTAGTTGACCGCTATTGCCGGTTTTTTCCGGTGTGGCGGTCTTTTTGTTTCTGGAACCATTCTTTGAGTTAATCAACAGGAATCATATGACACCCAACTTTACCCAAACCGCCGCGTTTCTCTGGTCGGTAGCCGACCTTCTGCGTGGCGATTTCAAACAGAGCCAGTACGGCCCGCAATATTCGTTTGATTTGATGGCTACGGTTTTTACTCCAACATCCTCGGGCAATGTCTTGCGCTCTGGGTATGTGCCTCATGTGGCTTTGTGATTGGTGCTTTTAGTGTTTCTAAAATGACTCAAGTAAGTAACAAAGATTTTCCGGTGAGCAGTAACGACGTAACCCCTTTTGTTTACTACACCGCTTTTAGTAACGATGAGGCGCTCCTTTTACATGATGTTGCTGATACATCTTTTAGTAACAACCGCCGGATTTGCAGTTCGTAGGAGTCGGTGTCAAGTCGGGCAGCGTGCAAACGAAAAGACCCTTATTTTTCTTCTCACGCATAGGAGATGATCACCTTGTATCCGAGAGGTAATGACTCTCGAAACGGTTGTAGACCAAACTATCGCATAGGCAGTAAAGGTAAAAACTGAACTAAGGTGAGCAGACCTCGTAATTTTCTGGGGCCTGCTCAGTTTTGCATCATGAATACAGGTCGAACACAAACGTATCCTTAAACAACTCGAACTCAGATTCTGGAAGACCTCTACACTTCAATACATAGCGTTCTGATGCTTTGCCTTGATTTACTTTCTGGCGGTCGTCGTATGCAGTTTCTCGAATTTCGAAAATTTCGTCCTTCGTACTCTGACAAATTGATATGCCATATCTGTTTCCTACATCATCCGCAACGTGAGTAATGGGAGCCTTCCATACCAATGAGGCCATCTGCCCACAGAATCTAACTTCAATATCAGTGAAAAAGAACACCATGTAGATCCATCTCTGCCATTTTTCTGTGAAATCAGGAGAGGCGGTCATGAAATTGTGCAGGCTGGACAGCAAGAGAGTGTCGGCCGAGGCTTGCCTGTACATTTGTAGGAACGTAATGTCATCACAGGTTATAGGAGTGCAGATGACTCCTGTATCCTGTAACCTGCCAACAACTGGCACGGGCAAGCCAACTCTTTCTGCAATCTCGCGCATCAGAAGTGGAGCTGCATCTAACCCTGAGGGCCCAAAGGCCCCCTTTGGTTCGATATCATAGTCTTCGAGAAACGAAGAGAAGGCCTCCTCATCAATGCCATAATGTTTGCTCGCAACTTTTAGAAATCTTTTGTTGCTAGTGTGTCTTAACTCCTCAATCCGTGTAAATTCCATGTCAGCCTCCGTGTAGGGTGTTGAAATGAAATTCCTAAGCCGGTGAACAAGAATTGTTGCAAATGTTTATCTGTCGATATCGATCGATGTCGACAGATATGAAATTTTCATTGGATTGCTAGGACGTTAACCCATTTTTAGATCGGGGAGTTTATCCGCGAGAAGGGTTGAATTGGATGTGGGATTGGGACAGATAATGACCTATCTCTGGCTCGCTCCAGGGAAACAAGCATTCATCAAGATCGTCCAGGAATAGCATCTGCGCAGTTGTCTAGAACTTGTGTGGTATGAACGGGCGGGTACAAATGTAAAGACCCTTGTTTTGCCATGAACCCAACCTGTAAAATGTTGAGACAGTAACTGATTATGGAAATCATAAAGGCCTTAACAAGCCATCAAGCACGAGAAGGATAGTCATCATGCACGTACACACCGACAACCTCAATGAAACCTCCCCCCTCTACATGAAGTATCCGGATAAATTTCTTCCTGAACCAGCTTATGTAGAGCTTGATTGTCGTGAGGATGGCACCCTTAGTGCTGAATGGTTTCCAAGACACAGTGGCTTTCCAGCATATTATTTCAATAAACTTGCTGTGCGTTGGTACGTTGACGCGGAAACTGAGGGGGCTGTAATTCAAGAGATGTTCAGCACTGCCGATTTTTTGGCATGCTGTCAGCGGATACTTAACGGAGTTGATGAACTTTGGGATGGCCGCAACATTGTGGGGACGTACAGTGATGATGCTAACAAAGCTATCGATGATGCAGAGGCCATCATTAGTTCATTGATGTCAATAGCACAGAAGCCCGGTACACGCAAAAGGGCATCTGCAATACGTCGGAGACCTTCACGCGTTGCCAATTGGTAACCTGGCCCTGTTGTGTAATAAAGCAGACTAAACTTGAAGCCTTCATCCCAGTGCCCAGTTACGTCGGACTCGGGGAGCCATGCTGGACTCGAAAGTGACGGTAAATTGTCCAGTCTCTTTCCCGCACAACCTTTGCTTACTGACGGAATAGCATCTCAGGGGCAACGAGACACCAACTTAGCGGAAATGTCTATTTGCATAGCCGTCTGCCATGGGTGGCCTGTCTTGCTGTCTTACGATGGATCTGAGGCGTTCTTCTTTTAGAAACACTCATTACATACATACGACCCCGCGCTGAATGCTTGGGGTTGTTTTTCGTTGCAATGGTCAGAATGCTGGCGGGAGAGCGATGAGTGGTGCGCCGTAGTTCCCAATGAGCCAGGGAACGATTTTAAAAGAATAGGACGAAACTATCATCAACTCGGCGCGGCTAGTACGTCTATCTGTACATCGACCATCGAACAGGCATGCATCGGCTTCAACGCCCTGGCTAAGGTGTTGGTTTCTTCCTTTGGGGCTTGTTTGGCTGAGGATGAAAAAGATGTTGCCGGTAAAGACATAATCTGTTAAAAGTTTAACCCCTGATTGTGCTTATGGCTTGAAGGTAAGGTTCATCAGCACCCTGAGGCAAGGCATAATAAATGCTGTGGGGGTACTTCAGGGGGTATTTGTATCGTGTTGGCGGGTTCAGCGAAGGCTCTACGGGGGTTTAACCCCTCTTTGTGGATGATACCTCCTCCGCCATTTTAAAAACGTTTCGCTGTTTTGCTGAATTTAACGCGGAGCGAAAGCTTTATAGGTAGCGGAGAGGTGACCGAGCGGCCGATGGTGGCACCCTGCTAAGGTGTTGTAC
>JAAXQF010000494.1 GCA_012974435.1 Desulfuromonadales bacterium
GCTATCAGTAAATAGCAGAAAGTCAAACCTGACACCAAGATTCCACTTGTTATTATTGACGGTGAGGGACTCGGGCATACCCCAGATTCATCATCCAGCCTCTCAACAAAACTTCTCCGCCGGATAGATACCGTAGATGCCGTTGTTCTTGTCGACAATGCCACTCAACCTATGCAGGCAGCACCAGTCGCGGCACTTCGATCACTCATCCAGACAGGCAACATCAAGAAGCTACTGACCTGCTTCACCCACTTCGACGAGGTCAAGGGAGACAACCTGCCAACAGTTACCGCCAAACGAGAGCATGTCCTCGCCTCGGCGGAGAACATAATGACTCGTCTCGGTGAGGACCTAGGTCCAAACGCAGAACGCACACTCAGGGCAAGGCTCACTGATCAATGTTTCTTTCTCGGCGGCATAGATAAAGTTCTCGACACCAACAAGAGGCGCGGCAAGCAAACCGCAGAGCAAATGAAGTCGCTCCTTGTCGCCGTTGAACAAATAGTGGAGCGCCCCGAACCTGTCGAAGCGCGTCCTACCTACGATCGAACAAATTTGGTTCTCGCGATCAGGGAAGCTGCCGATCAGTTTCACCAAACATGGCTCTCACGCCTTGGGCTGAAGAACAAGGCCGGGGCCAACAAAGAGCACTGGACACGAATCAAAGCGCTAAGTCGGCGCCTTGCCAATGGCTGGACAGACGAATACGACAATCTACGTCCCGTGTCAGATCTACATAAACAGATCGGAGAACTTATTTACGTGACAATCCAGGAGCCAATTGAGTGGGAAGGCGGCAAACCAGACGAGGACAAGCAACAACAGATATTCGATGAACTATCTTCCACCCTTACGGGGAGGCTCCTAGATCTCGCAAGTCGAAGAATCTGGACCGAGAGATCAGAAGAGTGGCAGAAAGCCTTCAATCAGTCCGGCACAGGATCGACATTCGTCCGCGCCGAGATCATATCCGCGGACATCTACGACAAGGCGGCTCCAATTCCAAATCTCACGCCCTCACCAAACCGCAATCAATTCATTCATGAAGTTATGGCACTAGTTGAAAAAACCTGCCAAGAACTAAACATCCAGCTGGAATAGCAAATACAGGTCGGGACTCTCAATTTTATTAATAAAAACACAGCCCCCGTGGATTGGCCACCTAAAACGGGGGCTGTGTCTGTATCAGAATTTCATTATTTACACTAAAAACGGTACTATTGTCTCGAGAGACAGCACGAACTTACCTTCAGTCCGGCTACATTGAACCACTACAGTCGGCCTCATCAGAATTTGCAAAAACTGAAGATTCCAGCCCTCCCGCCAACTGATGGTTTAAATTATCAATTTTAGCGGGACTATAAACATTGAACAGGCAGGTCAAGCTTGTTGTATTAAAAAATTGCCTGTTTTATCTTTGCAAATTAATGATTATTGGCATCACAAACCCATCAGGAGGGAAATCATGGCCGCAAAAGAAATCGCTAGTGCAGCAATCGCTAAATTTAACGAGAAAATCACTGACGAAATTTTTCTGACTATCCAAAACGACAAAGATTTGATGCGAGAGTACTTGAGAGCTATTTCAGACAGCAATCTCGACACTGTCAACATGACTATTGGCAAGGCAGTCAAGGCCGCTTACGGTTTGACTGATAATGGCGAATCTGGCAAGCCAAAGAGTACATTGATCAAGAGCTTCATGACCTATAAGCCCAAATAAGAATATGATTACGTGGGGGCCATAGCCTTAATGGCCCCCACGTAATCATATTGCCTCTTGCCGCTGGCCGCTTGACTGCTCACTTCAATATTGAATTCTAGAATCTCCGTACTATCCAGATCACCTTCCATAGAACCGATCGACAACTCTAAGCTAAAACCATCGACCTTGCTGGCAATAAACAGCGCTTTTTGAAGGTCTTGAAAATAATTGCCCGATTCAGAGAGACATCCCTCGTGCAGGGCTTCGATGTCGTACTTATCGAGCTCGCTGATCAACTTAATCGATCCCAGCGACTGCCCAGGCTTGATTTTGCCCCCGGCGCAGATCAGACATTCGCACTCTGCGCGACATCAGTGCACGCTTGGGCAAGATACGACTTAACTCTCTACCAAGACGACTGAAGTCAGAGACTAAGTGGATCAATGGTGAATGGCAACTTCATCTCGAAGAGGTCAGATTTGCATACCAAATAGCACCCTACTCACAGCTATCGTTGTCGACACAAGACAGACCAAAGGTCTTGATGTGGCGCACCGCACAGAAAGACGACGCCATTTCGATACACTCAAATGCAAGTCGTCGAAGACGATTCGTTTTTTCTCTTGACTTCCGTTTTAGCTAGTGTGATTATCGACCCAAGACGACGTTTCGAGCCAAGGTCGACCATATCAATAACTCAACAGGAGGATCGCAATGAAAGTTACCATCGAAGGAACACAAGGCCAAGTAGCAACATTTATCAAAGAACTCTGTTCAGGGGGAAATAGCGCTGAGATCATGGCCCGCCTAGCAGAAGCAGGGGTCCTTTCCTCCGCAGAAGGAAAAGACAATGATGCCATCTATGAAGTTTTTGATGATGTAAGCTGGGAGACGCGCCAACTTGCGCATCTGATCCTTCTCCGCGGCGAGGAAGATACGAAGGGACGATTCCTGACCTTTGATCAGCTAAAAGATATCCCTCTCAACGAGACTGGAAAGATGACAGAAAGAAGCATGTCCTCAAGAGTTGGAGGGGCCAAAAAAGTATGCAAAAGATTAGGGGTCAAAGAATTTGTTCTGGACATCAAACAAATACCCCAAGGCGAAAAGCGATACTACTTGTCAGCAGGTGCCATATCGACATTTGAGCAGTATATGTCCGACACAGACGAGGTCTACAGGGAGTGGCTTGATGAGTCCGGCTATACCTATCCCAATGCACAGGATTGACCTTTGTGCTCTTCGATGGTCCAGGTGGGCACACTGAGTTTAGCCTGCCGCTTCGTTAGCAAAAAGCCCCTTCAACGCATTGGGTTTTAGTTAAAAAACTGTGCGTTGGAATGTTTCATTAGTTACCGTTACCGCCGCGAATTACACCAAACCAAAATCTATCCAAAAGGAGTCAACAATGATGCAGGGGGAAGTTCAACAAATTGCAAGGGCCGCAGGATGGACCACAACATGACCCTAGCTCCTACTATTGGAAGCTGCAGATCACTAAAGGGTCAGCAACAAAATGGGCGGAGAAAGTTCTCGCCCTGATAGAGTCAAATGAAATGGAAACCACCATTTGCACTGAAGAGCCAATAATGGCCCCTGGAGCATTGACTCAAGCTGCCATAAATAGGTTGAACGAGAAAATCACAAATGAAGTTTTCTTGATCATTGAAAACGACGAAGAACTCAGGCGCGAATATGAAAGAACCGTTAAGAGCATGGGTAAAAGAGATGTCAATAAACTTATCGGGAAAGGCGTAAAGGCGACCTACAACCTAATCAATGCCGATGGCAGAGAAAACAACCCCTCAAGCACCTTAATCTCGAGCCACCTGAAGCTTAAACTGGTCGAGAGCTAGACGATAGGGTTGGGTAAAATCCAGCCGAGATCTGAAAAGGCTTTGAACGATTGGATCACTTCCATTCAAGGTCAAGCAGAATAGTCCGAACTGAAGAAGAGACCCTTTCCATTACTGAGGGTCTCTTCTTTGTCGATTTGCCTAGTCTGAATTAAATGTAGTCGTTGTTTTCAGAGCCACTCAACGTCTAACAGCATCGATGCTGCATCGTTCTTATGATCGGACCCCATATGACCCTTAATAAAGTTGACCCCGTTTCCAGGAAGTGTCCCGTCTGCGAGCTTTTACTGGCCACTCAATTTGAACTCAGCTCTATCGTGGGCGTTAAGATTTGCGGTGATTGCGATTATCTTATTGGTCTGGGCTTTTCAAACTACGATGAACAGCCTAAGTCAGAAATGTATCCCGCAACCTGGGTCTATGACCGCATTTATGCGCTTAGCAATGTTGGATATTTAGAAGGGAAGAAGCTTTGGCTATATGAGTTTGTTGAATATTTAGAGACGCTGATCGCTACCGGCGGTGAGGCAGTGCAGGAGTATCAGCGATGCCGAAATATAACACCGGAACATGCCCTACAGGAAGTTCGGCAGGACATTATGCGTGTTGAGCTACTTCTTAAGAAAGAGTCTTCTCCAAGCGAACCTTTAAGTTGAGGACTGGGTATAGGAGCCGTAATGCAATTTTTATTTGATCTCTTGAATTCCAATGATTCAACTCAGAAGTATGCCGCTGAAGAGATTTTGTCTGAACTGGATAAACCGCTAACCACCCTTTTCCTGACGCTGCTCAAGGAAACTCTTCATGACGATCGCTGGGAGATCCGTTGTACAGCTCTGAAGCTTTTTTCACAGTACTTACACAATGCTGATGATGTTTGCTTCCCGGATGTTTCAGAGCTTATTTTTGATCCCATCGAAGAGGTCCGCCTGGCAGCGATCGACTATGGGCACATCAGCAATACTGCGTTGATAGATGCCTTGGCTGATAGCAGCTACCGGGTGCGACGGGCGGCACACGAGTCCCTTACTAAACGCGGAGGCCTTGATCCGGGAGACTGTTTTCATCTGGCAGAATATTTGAGCCGTGGGGATAGCGGACTTAGAGAGATGACACGGGATCTACTCTTGTCAAACGGACAAGAACAATTGCTGCGACAGTTTACCATGACGGAATAGGGGGAGCGAGATGCCACAAATAGGAATTTTTTGGCTTTATAAGGAAACTGTGATCGGTCGGGCTATCGAGTTAGATGCGGGAGAAGAGATGCCAACGGGAACTATTGATAGCCCGGACAATCATACCGATCTCTGGGACAACAGCCGTACCCTGCTGCAGGATTTTCCAGAGTTACGTCAGGAAGAATACTTTTCAATTCCCCGAGGGCGGGTGCTCTGGAAGACGGAATCGTCGTCAGCCAAGATCCTGATGGACTCAGTTCTGTTTGAGCCAAGTATCAAGGCAAAAATCCTTCAATTCTTCGACCTAGAAAAGAGCAAGGTAAAGTGGGGGCGTGATCTTCACTACACGACGAGTCAGAATGACTTGTCGGCGCTGTTTGATGATGAAGATTTCTAACGAGGCAAAAGTGAGGAGTTGGTGGTTCCACATGCCAGCTACCGTAAAACGACAAGCCCTGACCTCTACGGTCAACCTACGGTCCCAATGCAATCGAAAGGACTTCCTTACGCGCTACCGTTTCGAACTTAGCAGGGATCGATTCTCTTAGCGTTCCGATGCTGAAGCAAGCGGCATGGTTTGTCTATCTCCTTCAATTTCTTCAAGATTTTACACGATGCGATCAGGCTCTAAATTTCTGTAGCGGCCTCTTTTGTCTAGCCTGCGGCCTATCACGTCTGAGATGTGGTAGAAGGTCTTGACCTTCCAAGGCAATGCCGTAGAAGCCACTGAATTTACTCAACTTTTGGCATACACGAGGGCCGAAAAACTCAAGGGTTCACCGAATTCGGGAGTAGGGGGTCGGAGGTTCAAATCCTCTCGCCCCGACCAACATTTCAGATAAGTTTCAACGGCTTCTCGTCCCGAACCCGAGAGTCGTCAAAACCAAACAAAGCGCCTACGGTACCAGTATGGTCCAGAGGCGCTTTATT
>JAAXQF010000010.1 GCA_012974435.1 Desulfuromonadales bacterium
TGGTGATTCAGAGGATTCCTGATATCTTTAAACTGAAACCAAAACTAAAAACTTTGTTTAACAGGGATGAAGGGGATAAAGGGGATAAGTCAAAAGCTAATTGGACGCTGATTAACGCTGAAAAGAATGATTTAGGTCTAAACATAAAGCTTAGGTTTTATGTCTTGATCAGCGTTCATCATGAAAATCAGCGTCCCAATAGCTTGTAAGGTTTAATCATCCCCTTAATCCCCTTCATCCCTGTTAAACAAAGTTTTTAGTTTTGGTTTCAGTTTAAAGATATCAGGAATCCTCTGAATCACCATCATCCAGCAAGGTCGGTGCAGGATAATTTTCTATGCCTGCAACATAAGGACAATCTTCAGGCATAACACCTTTTTTAAGGATTTCATCGGTCAATCGCACGCATCCTGGTCGCTTGACATCACGCTCAGTATAGACGCGACAGCGATTGGTTTCCGTATCAAGGAATTCGCAGGGCAGTTCGGTGTAATAAACGCGACCCTCAAAATCTACTTTTTCATAGCAGCAGCGGCCACACTTGCAACAGATGGATTCCCATTTTTCTGAATCATTTTGGATGTATTCACTCATCGTGCAAAACTACCCCTTCGGGAAAATCCAGTCAATGCCAAGAAGAACTGGCTTTTATAGTTGACAGGCATCGACAAAAGGGGTTAAAAACCTGTTCGAATACTAGATCAAGCTTTAAATAAAGGAGTACCCTTATGCAGTGTCAAACAGTTCTCGCAGGAACAGAGTGTGTTTTCTGGAGTAAAAAAGGTTGCGTCGCTGAAGGCGGCAGCTGTCAGAACGTTATCGAAATGTGTGAAGGTTGCGACCACATTGTAGACGGCACCATCGGTCCGGTTTGCGTTAAAGCGCCTGCCCCCGCCAAGAAATGGTCTGCCGGTCTCTGCAACTTCGCTACACACCGGAAAGTTGAAGTCAAGATTTCCGAAGTCAAGGTCAACCCGATCAAAGCTTCGAAGCGTGCCGGTCGTTAAAGACTCAGCACAACTTGTTACATTATTCAGGCCGACAACCTCATGGTTGCCGGCCTGTTTTTTTTGTGTCCCCAATGACTAGTGCCTCAATAACTAGCCTCAAAACCTGTTTAACAGGGATGAAGGGGATTAAGGGGATAAGTCAAAGGATTTGAATCAGACACTTAAACTTCTTATTGGCCGCTGATTCAATCTGATAAGATCTGATTGTTAAAAACTAAAGCGACAAACGCACGCATTTACCGTCCCCCTAGCTTTACCCTCCTCGTTACAACATCATAAGAGTCCAACAGAAAACTTAAGGTAACAACTAGAAGGGCAGGGGATTTCAAGGGCCCTGGGTCAAAAACATGTTTAACAGGGATGTACAGGATACACAGGATAAGTCAGAAGCTTGAGACTCTTTAGGAATGGATTTGTGGATGTTCAATTTACTATCATGGGACAGTCCCCTTAACACCGGGGACAGTCCCTGTGATCAGCGATCTATTCTTCGCCAACCTCTTCAACCAACAAAGGCATACTGGACATAAAATCCCCATTCTCCTCTTCCGGAACCAAGTCACTGAATTCACGCAAGGTCGGTAATGCCGCGAGATCCGAGAGCCCGAACAATTCCAAAAACTCTGTGGTCGTGCCGTAGATCATCGGCTTGCCGGGAACGTCTTTTTTACCAAGGATTCTGATCAGTCGTTTATCGAGCAGGGTTTTCACCACGCTGCCGGAATCAACGCCGCGCAGGTACTCGACCTCTGAGCGGGTGACCGGCTGTCGGTAGGCAATAATAGAAAGAGACTCCAGGGCAGGACGAGAGAACTTGAAGGGACGGCTCTGGCCGAGTTTGCGTAAGTAATCAGCGTATTCCGGACGGGTCCTGAGCTGGTAACCACCTGAAACTTCCTGCATGAAAAAACCACGCGGGTGCTCTTCGTAATCAGCCTCCAGTGTTTCGATAGCGGCACTGATCTCTGCCTGTTCCAAATCGAGGGCCTCGGCCATGCGCTCGACCTTGATCGGTCCATCGGCGGCAAAAATCAAGGCTTCTACCAAAGGGGTGAGTTCATGAATATCCAAGGGAATCATCTCCTAGGTCCATCTCTTCGCTTTCTTCAATAGCCACTGCGGGAAAAACCCAGATACTGCCGTAACGAACATTCTGCATGATGCGGACCATACGTAATTTGACCAATTCCAGAAGCGCCAGGAAGGTCACGATCACTTCGCTACGCTTAAGGCCGCCACTGAAAAGATCGGTAAAGGCGATACTTTCCTGCCCTTGCAGATGCGAGAGAATAGCGTTGATACGATCGGTGACAGAGAGCTGCTCCATGTTGACTTCGTGAACGAGCGGCTCCGGGCTTTCCTTCATGACCTCTTTCAGCGCTTCCACAAGATCGAAAAGGCCCACTGAAACGAAACCGGCTTCAGCATTCTCCAGAACTTCAGGCTCTGCAGAGACACGGGCAAACAGATCGCGTCCCAGTTGGGGTTTGCTCTCAAGTGTCAGGGAGACTTCCTTGTATTTCTGGTACTCGAGAAGACGCCTCACCAGCTCGGCTCGTGGGTCGTCCTCTTCTTCTTCAAGCTCATCCTCAACGATCTTGGGCAACAGCATCTTCGATTTGATATGAAGGAGCGTTGCTGCCATCAACAGGAACTCTCCGGCCATATCGAGGTTGAGCGTCTTCATGGCGTCGAGAATACTCAGATACTGTCTGGTTATCTCCGCCATGGGAATGTCATAGACATCCATCTCGTTTTTTTTGATGAGATGAAGCAGCAGGTCGAGCGGACCTTCGAAATTTTCCAGCTGAATTGCGTAATTGTCCATAATGCCGCTCATTGGTAGAAAAGCAGGCGCATGGTCTGCTCAACCACGTCCATATGCGACCCCGCCATCATCGCCACCACGTGATGCACTGCAGGACCAAAGGCCGAACGCCAGATCGACGTGCCGAAGATCAGAAATACAATCAACAGCATACCGAAGGGCTCAATGCGACGCAGCAATTGCGACTGGCTCTCGGGAAGAATACCCATGAGCACGCGGCCCCCATCGAGAGGTGGGATTGGCAACAGGTTGAAAAGGCAGAGGATAACATTGATATAGAGACCGAACGCAGCCATCAGGCCGACCGGCTCAATCAT
>JAAXQF010000498.1 GCA_012974435.1 Desulfuromonadales bacterium
CCTCATATTTCATCAACCTCCCTCCCTGGCCGCGATCAAATTTTCAAATTGGTTTCTCAAAAGTCAGGGTTAGTAGGATTTTCTTTTTTTGCGAACCTGGAGACTTCAAAACAATGCGAGAGGATAAATAGTAAACTTAGGCGTGGGAATGGAAAAGCTCCAACCAGGGTGGAAGAGGCCAAAGAATGCTTTGATTAACCAAAAATAACTAGAGCCTCTTGCATCTTAAATTGGCTTTTGTGTTACAGTGAAATCACCTCAATAGCACAAGAGGTCTATAAGGAATAAGGAGGAAGATTGTATGCTAGTTTCTGATCCGCCTGACCGTTTAGAGGAAATTTCATAAAGTTTAAAAACAAATATATTTGGATTGCTGAGGTCTCGTGATCCATCAAAGGTTCCCACGAAGGGAACACTCGCAGAAATAGATGAACGTAAAACGCCCCAGGAAACTCTGGGGCGTTTTCTTGTTTATCAGGGTCAGCAAGAATTGTGCGTTTTGGTAAATCTGGGACTTCAAAGCAATGCAGTATGATTAATAAGAAACCCACCACGTTCAAGCCATCACCCTCGGGAAAGTCGCTCTCACGTAAATACTGGTTCTGTTTTAATCTGTTTCATCATATGTAAATTTAATTTCAGCGGATTGTTAAGCATAGCCTTCATGCAATTAAAGTTACATTACTAAAAGCCCACCCATGGCTGGCAACAATATGAATACAATTATTAAAGGCGTTACTACAACTATTCCACCAAAAGGTTAGTCTTGCCGCCAATAAATTCCTGTGTTTCAAGTGCGACTATATCCTTTATTGGCATATCGACATATTTACCAATAATATTAGTGTCTGTGATCTCTGTTACCTTAAATTTATGGTGAGTTCCATCAGACGCTACAATTTTTACACTCTGTCCCACCTTGACAACATCTCCCGTAGAAATTTTTCCATGAAGCTGTTCTGGTGTTAATTCGACGGGGTTCACTGTCGTGAAGCCACCCAAAATCAGAAACATTGAAATAATTACTAACAATTTCATCATTGTCTCTCCTTTCTTTTGCGCCCCCATTAAAAATAAAAACCGAGCGCACCGTTAGAATTTGTCCTTCGGTAGCTCGGCCATCTGGAAGTGTAAGAGAAGTGAGATCCGCCGCTTTCCGTCCCTGCTTTTCAACAGGTTTGGCTTTTTCTGGCAATCTTTATTCTTTTAGTCTTGTCTGAATGGTAGCATTCAGACCAGGTGTGTCAACAACCCTTGTCTTGATGAGTGGGGTGCTTCTCACAAATCACCATCTATAAGACACAAAATGGCCTTCCCTTCCAGGGAGGGACATTCTTATACGGGGCATCTTCAAGGTAACCTAAAAGATTATCGTTGTGTCGCCATATAATGTGATTTTATCCCTTGTCATGAAAACAGAGCTCTCGGCTACTCAAGCAGTTTGAATGAAATCGCAGCGATGAAGCCAGCAAGGGTACTTAGACCAACCAAGTTCGCACGCCCCATATGAACAGCCTCAGGAATCATCGCCGCAGCGATCATGGTGAGCATGGCCCCGGCGGCCAACCCCTCGGCAAAGACAAGCCAGGTGTGGTTCAATGAGCCGGCTAGAACGAATCCAACACCGGCTCCGACGGCGGTAATAATCATCAGAGCAAGCCATAACAGGAAGATCCTACGTTTGCTCCAGCCAACCAGCCGCATATTAGCCGAACTCGCCAGGGCTTCCGGGAAATTGGATAGGAAAAGCCCGGCGATCAGGGTGTAGGGCACGATATCGACAAAGGCGAGCGTTTCGAGAGACTGGATCTTGGCCTGCAACAGGACCAGCAGACCGGCACCGATCACGAAACTTTCCGGGATCCCGTCGAGCAAAATCCCCATCCAGATGGCCAGCGGGGCGCTTTCATGCTCCTCTCTAGCTTTACGCAGTTCCAGTGCATCAGGCATCTGAGCACCGGTTTTGAGTGCCTGGCCAGCCTGTTGTAGCCATTCAGTCCTCCGGTTGCCACGGTCTTCAAGCAGCTCCTTCACCGTTTCGAGGCGCTGGGCGCTTAGGTAGTGCACCGCTTTGTCAAATTCCTTTGAGATGGCTCTGAGCCGATCGAAGTCGGGCTTGGAGAGCGACAGCCCGTCAATATCTGTCTTGGCGGTTATGTCTGCGGCATAAGGTCTATCTAGTAACAAGGTCACAATACCGGTGACTTCTCCCTTACCGAGTTCAGCACTGACACCAGTTTCAAGAATGACTTCGACAGTACCGCTATTGATGAAGATCAGTTCTTCACAAGGATCTCCGGTCCTGGCGATTACGTCACCATCAGCGTAGCTGACAGACTGGATCATGGACAATAGAGAATTGACGTGCTCCGTCGGCAGGTCTTTGAGGAGAGAAAACGATGTGAGCTGCTTCAGCAATTGCATCTGCCGCTTGTGCTTGTGGGCTGTCAGGTAGGTGATCGAACTCGATGTTTTACGCAGGAAACCGCCAAAAGAATTGACTAGGTTATCGAGCAGAACGAAGAGAACCCCTCCGGCAGAAGCACCGATGATGAGTGCGATGAAGTTTGCATGCGCGTCTCCGTGTTGATGTGCTCCCACACCACCCTCGAGTGCTAAAACTGTCGGTGCTACCAACTCCACGGATAATGCGGAGATAAGCGCTCCGGCCCCGAATGCTGCCATCACGGAAATGATGGCCGGTCTGGGGTTCATTTGTAAACCCACTACAGATCCCAATGGAAGGGAAGCCGCGCTCAAGGCTCCAAGGCTGACAGCCCATATGAGATACGTGTGGTTCATTGCTTCCATAACAGATTCAACCCTCCTAGATTGCTTAACGACCGTTTGGTCAGCGGAGCCTAAAATCGATTAAGCCTTTTTCATCTAATACTACGTCATGTCAGTTCATAATCAAGTGGGCTGTTCTCTAGATGAACCCTGTTATTGTGTGTATCTGCGCTCAGAGGGAAGACTCCGAACTCACAAATAAAGTTTTACATCGACAAACTCCGCTGTCTGTCCTAGACGTCACCATTTATAAAACACGAAAGCCCTCAATCTTCGGATCGGGGGTTTTCGTGGAATGCACGACTTGTGAGAAGAAAAACGGCTTATTATTGAGCCTCTTGCAAAAGTACAT
>JAAXQF010000012.1 GCA_012974435.1 Desulfuromonadales bacterium
GGATGGAAAAATAATCAAAAGAATCGAAAATTTTGACTGCGCCTCCACAAATCTGCGTTTGTCCGTGGCTGATTTTTTACATTTTTGGTTTCGCATATGAATCAATACGTTTTTCTTCCAGTAATTCCAGGCTGGTGATCTTCCAGGCGCCGTCCACGGGTTCCACGGTGATGTCGGCCTCGTATTGATTTTTACGGATGTGGATGTGCCCCCGGTGACCCACCGAACCCATAACGGTCCGTTTGGTACAGAATAGCAGCCCCAGGAGACACCCGTCAAGGTGGTTGACGGGGTAAACAACACGAACTTATTATGAATGGGAATTACAGATTAAGCAACCTGGCCGCATTCTTGCCGCAAATAGATTCGATCTGATCTTTTGACAGTCCCGTATTTTCGAGTGCTTCAAAATATCTTGCCGGTTTTAACAGCGGAAAGTCACTGCCAAATAGAATCTTGTCCAGGCCGGCAATCTCCGTTGCATATCTGTATATCTCCGGGCGGTACAGAAACGGCGATGCGGCGGTATCGAAATACACATTTTTTAGGCGCTCTTGGACGTCCTTCTTGAGAAGATTGAAAAAAAAGATGCCCCCGCCCCAATGTGCCAGAACAATTTTATTTTTGGAAAATCGAGTGACCAGGTTGTAAATCTGCTTGAGGGTATTGGGTGTCTTGCCGGGATACATATGTCCCACCGGTTCATTGGTGTGGATCAAAAACAAAAGGTCTTTATCCAGGCAGATTTCCATCAGGGGGGTCAGCTTGTCCAGAACAGCGTCATCAATGCCGGATTCATAAAAAGCGATTTCACCGATCCCTGAAAGGCCGGCCTCCAGACACCGGACGGCTTCGGCAGCAGCCGCGCTGTTCAACGGATCGAAGCAGCACAAACCGATCAGGCGGTCAGGATATCTTTCTACCGCTTCCATGATATAATCGTTGTGGCGTTGAAATACTTTTTTTTTCGTCCAGGGGAAACCAAAAACAACGGACTTATCAACACCTTGCTCATCCATGGCATTGACGATATCCCCGGCGCCCACAAGTTTTGATCCAGGCACATCGTATAATAGCTTAAAAGCCGGTTCGGAAGGGAAATACTTTCCTCTGTTTTTACGTATGTCTTTTGGGAAGATATGCGTGTGAAAATCAATGATCATTTTGGCTCAACGACAGTTACATGAACAGTGCACTTTTGATTTGGGCATACAGCTGATTGTTGTCAAATCCCATCAAAGCCGGAGCTTCGGACGGGCACACCGCCGAGCAGGCGCCGCACCCTTTGCACAGGGCCGGATTCACTTCAGCCACAAACGCTTCACTGTCAAAGGAAATGGCGCCAAAGGGACAGACATTGATGCACCCCAAACATCCGGAACATAACTCGGGTCGGATATGCGTGATGATACCGCCCAGTTTGACGTTTTTCATTGCCAGAACCGTAACAGCCCTTGCGGCTGCGGCCTGAGCCTGTGTTATGGATTCATCGATGGTCTTGGGGGCGTGAGCCAGCCCGCACACAAAAACACCGTCCGTAGCGAAATCCACCGGCCGGAGTTTGACATGGGCTTCGGCGAAAAAACCGTCGTCATTGAGTGGAACTTTATACAGCTGGGGCAAACGGCTCTCGGAATCGGGAACAATGGCGGAAGCCAGAACCAAAAGATCGGGATTTATGTCCATGGTTCTTCCAAGGATCCGGTCGGTGAAGGATATCTTAAGTACATCCTCCTCGGAGACCGCGGTCAAACCCATGTCTGAATCGTAACGGATAAATACAATACCGGCACCCCGCGCCTGACGATAGAGATCCTCCCGCAGACCATACGGGCGTAAATCCCTGTAAAGGATGAAAACATCCATATCGGGGTTGATCTCTTTGAGCTTCAAAGCACTTTTGATGGATTGGGTGCAGCACACTTTGGAACAATAGGGCCGATCCGGTATTCGGGAACCGACACACTGGATAAATACCGCCGTGTTGACCTGACCCATCGATGAATCGTTGTCAACAAACCGCTGCTGCAACTCCAGCCCGGTAACCACCCGTGAATCTTGCCCGTATAAATGTTGGTCGGGCTTAAACTCCGAAGCCCCTGAAGCGATGAGGGTCACCCCGTGCTCAAGGACCCTGCTTTTTCCGTTGCTGGTGACGGTTGTATTAAAATTCCCCACAAACCCGTCCACCTGCGTAATGCGTGCATCCAGAAAAATGTCAATGCCCGGGTCGGACTCCACCGCATCGATCAAGCCTTTCAAATATCCCTGAATGTCCTCGCCGCGCCAGGTTTCATGAAGGTTCCGCGCCTGGCCGCCGAGAACATCCGACTTTTCAATCAGAAAGGTCTGATACCCCTGATCCGACAGGTTTTTGGCCGCCGCCATCCCGGCGACGCCGCCCCCGATCACCAGAGCCGACTGGGTGACCGCCATGGTCGATTCTGCCAGGGGCTGGAGCAGAGCCGCTTTGGACACGCCCATTCTGACCATATCTTTGGATTTTCTCGTGGCTTCTTCAGGATCGTCTTTATGGACCCAGGAGCACTGGTTGCGGATGTTGGCCATTTCGAACAGGTACTTGTTGACCCCCGCATTGATTAACGTCTCTTGAAACAGCGGTTCGTGCGTTTTGGGTGTACAGGCGGCAACAACCACCCGGTTCAGCCGATGCTCTTTGATTACCTCGGTCATTTTCTCCTGGGTGTCCTGGGAGCAGCTGAACATATTTTCCTCCACATAGACAACACCGGGCAGGGTCTTTGCAAATTTTACCACTTCGGGAACATCGACGGTCCCCGCAATATTGGTGCCGCAACGACAGACAAAAACACCGACCCGAGGCAGCTCACCGCGGACGTCCACTTCTTCGGGAATTTCTTTTGTCTTCGTAAGGGTCCACCTGGATTCGGCCAGACGGCTTCCCACCACACCGGCTGCAGCGCTGGAATCGACCACCGAAGCCGGGATATCTTTGGGCGCCTGAAAGGCGCCACAGACATAAATTCCCGGAACGTTACTAACCACCGGTTCAAAGCTGTTGGTTTTGGCACTGTCTCTTATACACATCT
>JAAXQF010000013.1 GCA_012974435.1 Desulfuromonadales bacterium
AAAAAAAAAAAAAAAAACTTGGTGACCTTGGATTTAACAAAACGGACGCCGACTTCATCCTTGGCGCGATTGTAATATCTCTCAAAATCTTTTCCGTACGTGCGGATGTCGATATAAAAAATAGCCGTGTCCAGATCTTCGGTGCTGTGGTCTTTGGCCAGCATGGCCTCCTTAATGGCGTAGGTACAGCAGACGCCGGAACAGTAACCATGTGCGCCCAAGTGTTCGTCCCGTGACCCGATACACTGTAACCAGGCAATCTTTTCAGGTTCTTTGTGATCCGACGGTCGAACCAGGTGCCCCCCGTAAGGACCGGATGCCGAAAGGATCCGTTCAAATTCCAGACTGGTAACGATATTGGGATGTTTTTTATAGCCGAAGGTATCATGGATCGCCGGATCAAAGGACTGGGTCCCTGGCGCAATGATAACGGATCCGACGTCGATTTCTATGATTTCATCCTCTTGCATGTGGTCAATGGCATTCACCCCGCAAAACTCGGTACATATCCGGCATCCGCCGGTCTTAAAGTGTACACATTGGGTACGATCGATAACCGGCGTATTGGGCACCGCCTGGGCGTAAGGCACATAGACCGGTTTGCGGCCCGCAAGACCCATTTCGTACTCGGAAGGGATCGGCTTGAGGGTATGTTTGGTGATAAGTTCTTTAATTTTGTCAGTACTGATATGTCCTGTGGGACAGATATATGCACATGCACCACATGCCATACAAACATCCGTCTGAACATGAAACGGTGTGTCCACTTTAAATTCCACACCACGACCGGTAAGGCTGATGGCGCCGCTCCCCATCTTATCGCAAATTCGCGTGCAAAGACCACAGAGAATGCAATCGTCGTCCTCTGTTTTGAAACGCGGCTCTTTTATACCGTATTGATCAGCCAGGTCTTTGATGACAGGCACATTCGGGCAACGGGCAAGCAACATC
>JAAXQF010000486.1 GCA_012974435.1 Desulfuromonadales bacterium
ATTGTAGAAAATCTCAATGTAATCGAATACTGATATTTGTGCTTCACTCCTTGTCCGGTAACGCTGGCCGTAGACCAACTCCACTTTCAACGTATGATAAAAGCTCTCCATTACAGGTCGAGTCAACCGAAGGGAACCTCCCCCTTCAGTTGCTCACAGAACCGTACGTGAACCTCTCGATTCATACGGCTCTTGTTATTCAGCCACCCAATGCCAAACACGCCAATGAGAAAACAATCCGGGATCTTGCAAATACAATTCCCGTAACCAATGAGCAGAACGTCTTTTACGCCGTTGCAGATGCTTATACTTACGCCTTGCCCACTTAATTATTTTCACGTTTATGTAGTCATAAATAGCTGACATTGATGACCTCCTGAACTTTCCGTAATAATTTATCCAGCCCTGAATTATAGGATTAATCGCCTTTGCAAGTTCTTCAACACTTTGACTAAAGCATCCTTTTATCATCGGATGTTCTTTAATCTTCAGCCTCATGGCCTTTAGCGCTTTACGGCTGACAGCTGGTGAAAAACTCACAAAGAAATTACCATCTTTATCCCGACTGCTTCTGGGTCTGAAAGTATATCCCAAAAAGTCGAAACTCTGATTGGCATACACTCCATCACGGTTAGAATCTTTACAATAAACAATCTTGGTTTTCTCTGGGCATAGTTCGAGCTTGCATTGTGCAAATCGAGTCCTTATTTTCCTTTCTATAAACTCCAACTGTTTGTGGCTGCGACAATGCACCACAATATCATCAGCATATCTTTCAAAATGTATGCATGAGAACTCATCTTGCATCCATTTGTCAAAGCCCAGATGAAGAAATATATTGGCGAGTAAAGGACTAATAACACCCCCTTGTGGCGTGCCTTGCGTTCTTCGCATTAGCTCACCATTTGGCAATATTACATCAGCTTTTAACCAGCGTTCTATATAGAGCAGCGTCCATTTACACTGTGTGAATTTGGACACTGCCCTCATTACTAATTTGTGATCTAACGCATCGAAGAAACCTCGAATATCCATATCCAGAACCCAATCATCCCGCCAGCATCGACGTCGTGCTTGTGCAATTGCATCAAGTGCTGATTTCCCCGGGCGATAACCGTACGAGTCGTCGTGAAAATGTGGCTCCACTATGGGCTCCAAACGCTTCTTGACAACCATTTGTGCGATTCTATCCGAGATAGTTGGATCCCCAAAGGTCTTAATTTACCATTAGACTTGGGTATATCAACCCGACGTACGGGTTGTGGAAAATAACTTCCAGACGACAGTCGATTCCAGATCTTATAAAGATTGTTCTTTAGGTCAGTTTCAAAGTCCTCCATTGTTTGCCTATCAATACCCGCAGAGCCTTTATTGGCTTTAACAGCGAGATAAGCTTCCCACACCGCTTGTTTGGGGATGTCAAATGACTTTGCCAAGATTAACTGCTCCTCCCATTACTGGTTGACAATTAATCTTGGCTGAATAACGCAACCCCTTTGCTCCACCACCATTACAGTGGTTTCATCACTACTACGGGTTGCTCCGTCCCTCTGGTTTACATTGGTACTTGCAAAGTCACTTAATACAGCGACTTCTCTTCCCTTAACATTAAACCAGCAGGTTCCCACGTTCCACATAAGAGCCTGAAACAAGATCATGCAGCCTCTACACCGAACGCCACCCAGCCCATAAACAGGTACTGTCTGGATTTGTCCCGGGCCAACAACGCTACCCAGTTTTGACGTTAGTTGGTTTGCTTTTCGACATGTCATCGACTGTTCACTTTCGTTCATCTTCTTGTTCCGCACCTGATACTTTTCCAATACCTTTTCCAACGACGCTCACTACCAGGGCTTTTGGCCACAGCAGCTCGTGGTGGTTTGAAGCCGAGTCCTGTAACCAGACTTCGAGGGGCCGACCCTCATCTCTTATGCAGCATAGCTGCACGAAGGAGTTGCTCCTTCTATGCGCCTTCGTGGCACACCATTGTCATAACAGTTGCCTTCGGAGTCTTCGCTTACCTGCCGCTCATTGAACAAATGAAGCCATTCTTTGAGAGCAAAGCTTGGTAGACATCGCTACAATACTGGGAGCCACGGTCCGAGTGGTGGATTACTCCTTGGAGCGGCCTCCGCTGCTGGAGAGCCATGGTTAGAGCATCAGAGACCAATGTGGTCAACAGCCTGGTGCCCATGCTCCAGCCGATGATTCTTCTACTGTATAGATCAATGACGGTGGCTAGATAGAGCCAGCCTTCATCCGTCCATATATATGTAATGTCAGCAGCCCAAGCAACATTTGCAGCAGGTGGTGTGAACTGTTGGCCGAGAATATTTGGGGCAACCGGCTTGTTGTGCTGGCTGTCGGTTGTCACTTTAAAACGCCGGGCCGCCTTGGGTTTCAGATTTAATTTTTTCATCAAACGGCGGAGCCGCATCTTGCCATGCCACTTCCCTTCTTCACGTAATGCCCGTTGCATACGGGGAGAACCGTAAGTAGAACGTGATTTCTTGAATATTCGCTTAATGTCTTCAGACAATTCCTGATCTTCTCGTTGCCGTTTGCCAACAGGGCATTTAACCCAGCGATAGTAACCACTGCTCGATAGACTGAAGGCCCGGCATAAACGCTGAACACTATGGAAAGCCGATTGCTGTTTAATCATCGCGTAGATCGCTGGCTTCCCTCTTTTGCGAAAAACGCGGCGGCTTTTTTTAATATCTCACGCTCCTCTTCGAGCTCAGATACACGGGCCTTTAGCCGCCTGATCTCCAATTCCTTCTCATCCAGGCGAGGTTGGTTGGAAAAAGCATTAGCTGCTTTCTCCCGGAACTGCTTGCGCCAATTGTAAAGATTATTCTCCGAAACTCCAAGTTCCTCTGCCAGCCGACAAATCGGCTTGGAACTCTCCCCCATTAACTGAACCGCTTTGATTTTAAACTCTCTGGTATAACTTTTCCTCTGCATGTCATTCTCCTTGTTGTCGGTATCATAACCGATAAACAAGGTGTCCAACAATTCAAGACAGGATCAGAACACAAGAACGCATTTAAGGATAGATCCGGGAGTATTCTGATTGACTTGGGTTATGAGACGGATTTAGACTGGTAGTCTGGCATTCTGTCG
>JAAXQF010000489.1 GCA_012974435.1 Desulfuromonadales bacterium
GCCTTGCGGGAGAAGATAGTTGCGCGCGAAGCCATCCCTGACGGTGACCTCATCGCCCATCTGTCCCAGCCTGCCGATGCGTTCAAGCAGAATGACTTGCATGGAAGATTCTTCTTCTCGGAACAACGCTGGTGGCAGCTGGAATACCTCGACCAACGTAACCACTTTATCCAATCCGCTCCCCTGCTCTTCGCACAACCTCATTCGCCGCATCAAAGCAGCAAGAGCCTCATTTCGAGACCGAGGTGGCAGATCAATCATGCGATCAACGCGAACAAGCGGGCGACCAGGATTGGTGATTTCAATTCGATCATCAAAAAGTTCGATCTGGGGCCCAGCACCTCGAATGGTCATGTCTTGATGAATCAGAGCATTGGCAACCAACTCACGTATGGCTACTTCTGGAAACAAAGGGTGCGCTTCACGAAAGGCTTCACCGATATGCTCATTGCTTGGCAGAAGACCATTAATGTAATTCACCAGACCTTCAAAACCGCTGGCATAGCCAAGTTTGCCATCGTGTCGGTGTGTAACCGTCGCTGCTCTATTTGTGCCGCTATAGGCGATAAAACGAACCGCCTTACGTGACAATGCCGGGTCGAACTTGGCTAATTCAGTCGCAAAGAGAATTGCTCCGAGGTTTGTTATCGACCATTTTTCACCAACATCCCGGCAGATGAGCAGATCCGCTTCAAGACGCTCAAAAATTCCAGCCCGATTATCCGGCAGGGGCTGACCCGTCAAACGGAAATACTGCGCATAGTCCAGCAGAGTTAAGACGTCATCACCAGAGACATATTGACGAGCAATCCCGTTCTCCCAAGTATAGGGCTGCATGGCCTCGATAAGCTGTTGATAGCGTTCAGGGTAATCAGTTAACTTTGGCGTTGCACTGCCTATGCGGATATAGGGGACACCATCATAGGCAACGGGGGCGGAGGTTGCTGCAGGGATTTCCAGAAGCACCACTCGCCCTTCGGGGCATTGCACAATCCGGAACATAAACGCGATGCTGGGGGTTAAGTGTTGTGCCAGCCACATCGGAAATTGCTGGTTACTCACCCTTGCCGTATCTGGGTCAAAATCCGTTCCGACGATACTATGGGTTTCATCGTCCACTCCCCACAACATATAGGCGCAGTCTTTGCCGTCAACACGGGCGGCATTAGAGAGGGCCGAGCAGCGTGTACCGATCATTTTGGGGTCGATATTGCCCCGTTTAAATTCCACCCAGGATGTTTCAGCGGGCCGAGCGAGCAAATCCTTGACCAGATCGATATCGCGTTCTTCGTTCATGCGACGATCTCTTCAGGTGTTTTTTCAGGCAAGGCGGTGAGTCCGCCTGTGAAAGCTTTTTGCAGGATGGATTGCTTGGAGATAACCGAAGGGGCTGGCACAAAACCAAACCCTTTAATCATTTCCCAAGTCTTCACAGTTTCAGTTTCGTTCATTTTGGCGATCCAATATGCTTAATGAGTTCATCAAGTAAAATTTCAGATTCCGATACAGATAAATAGGGGACCTTGATAGTCCGCGCCCAGAAAAAGTTTCGATCAAGGACCTTCTTGATCATAGCTGCAGACATTGCTTTCAGGTCTTCCCCTTTAACTGGCTTAGCAGTCAGCCATTCTAAATCACAATATTTTGCATCCTTTACATCATCTATTTTCACCCTGCTGGCAACCCTACCTGCAGCGACGATTCCTTTCCATTTGTGGTAAAGGAAGACGATGTCATTCATTCCAAGATAAGTCACCACATGTGCCTGATCTCCAAAAGCAGCTACACGATTATTTTCACACATGTACCAAATTGATTCTGGAATATGACTGCGACAGGTATCAAACAAAACACCTTTCCTGTCTGCAGGATTGGAATGCGTATCATACGGGATCGAAAAGAACTCGAAATAGTGCTCATCATTTAGCGCGTAAATGCGATAAGGGATAAAATCTATCTGTATCCCTTTAGATTTCCAGTAATCAACATTTCTAATCAATTCATTGCTAGCCGCACTTCCCACCACGATAAGACGCTGCTGCTTATTGAAGGCAGACTTATCCAACGGATGGTCAAGGTCAAAGTTGATGCTGTGAGCTTCTTGAAGATCTTTATTTTCACCCTTAGTATATGTGGCCAACATATCTTGAAGATGCTCATATTTCCAATGAGCTGCTTTCTCACAGTAGCGAAGTGCTTGGTGAACAGCACCACCATCAGCACCGCCCCTCTTCAGTTCAAAAATAACGAGGTCACCCTGCTCGTTGAGAGCATAAATATCGGCTTCCTCCTGTCTCAACCTCTCCTGGAAGATAGGCATTAACTTGTTGCCTTCGAACAATACGTCCAACAAGTTTTTAGCCAAAAGGTCTTCTAAGTGTTTCTCCAGGGGGACATTCTTAAACGCAACAGGTTCTAGCGAGTCAAAAATTCCGTCCTTTTCTCCAAGTTTATAAAGCATGTTTGTAGCTCCCTAAATATGGCAATTGCCGGTTAAATTTCATGACCTTACGGCTATTCCAGGTTCAATTAAGATACTGCCTCATTAAGTGTTTCTTCGGCATGGAGGTGAGTTCGCTTGCGAATGCTTTTTGCAGGATGGATTGTTTTAGTTCGGCTAAATTGTCGAGCTTTTGCTGATAGATGGATTCGAGGCGTTAGACCTCAGATGATAGTGTATTGAGTTCAACAACGATTCGCTCTTGCGTAACCAAATCGGGGAACGGGATGCGTTCGTTCTCTCTGGCATAGGTCATCGCCCACAGCTCAGCCGGGCTGGGGTACTGGTCTACATACCCTTCCTTGCCGGTTTCCATGTCGATCTGGTAGATGCCGACGCCGTTGGTCGAATAGGTGAAGTGAGTCTGCAACTTCTCGGCGTATTTCTTCGCCTGTGCAACCCCCTCGGTATCGGGCAGGTCACGCCGCTTGGCTTCGATCACCGCCAGTTTCTGGCCGCGATAGCTCAGCACATAATCGGCAATGTCCTGTTTCGAGCGCTTACCCGCACCCTGCAGTCGCCCCAGCGTGATGACTTCACGACGGACACGGCTGCCGGAGGCGACACCCCAGCCGGCAGCTTTTAAGGCGGGGTCGATCAGTTCGGCGCGGGTTTCGGCTTCGTTC
>JAAXQF010000156.1 GCA_012974435.1 Desulfuromonadales bacterium
GTTCGGGCCAGAGGGCTGATGGCAGCAATTGTATTAACTGACGACTCGAGAGGCACGTATACATCTCAGGTTCGAAAAGAACTTCTGCTCCGAGGTTATGTAGTGGCCCAGCGGCCTGGTCTCAACGTGCTTAGAATAGATCCCAGCCTGACAATCGAAAGTAAAAGCATTGAAGGGTTTCTGGACTCCTTTGAGTCCGTGCTAACCGTGCAATGAACCGGATGGAATATACTTCTTCAGTAAAAAACCCCGCCCAGAGGACGGGGGTTTTCACTTCGTACTAAAGGTTCTTTATTTTCTCGGTCATCGCCGGCACAAACTCTTTGAGATCCGCCACAATCAGAACATCAGCAACTTCTCCGATAGGAGCATCTTTGTCTGTATTGATCGCCACAATGAATTCCGACTTCTTCATACCAGCCAAATGCTGGATGGCCCCGGAAATACCGCATGCCACATAGAGTTTCGGAGAAACCGTCTGACCGGTAGTCCCGACTTGACGGCTGTGATCGGCCCATTCAGAATCAACCACCGGACGACTGGCGCCGTACTCTCCGCCCAAAGCCTTGGCAAATGCCTCAATAATCTTCAGATTCTCCGGCTTACCAATGCCACGCCCGGCACTGACGATCACCTCGGCCTTGGACAGATCGACGCCACCGGCTTCTGCTTCCTCATAGCCACAAAATTCTACCTGGGCGGCAGCATCTGTATCTATAGAAACAACGGTCGGATTGCCGCTTGGCTCATCCTCAAGTCCGAAGGCACCACCCTGAAGAGTGAGGACCATTTGCGTGGTCTTCGCCTTGACATCACGCCTCAGCTTGGCATTACAAGCTGGGACAACAGGAACACCGTCAACGATGTCGATAACTTCGGAGATATGGGCGACTTTTAACGCCAGAGATATCCGTGGGGCCAGATCCCAGCCATACGAACTATGGGAAAAGACCACCATGTCGGGCTGTTCTTTGGCAATTGCATCGAGCAGCAACTGTTTGTGGACAGCAGGATTGAATTCTCCATACTTGCCCACATCGGCCAGATAAAGTGTGCCGTTGTAGGCTGGAAGAACGCTATCGGATCCGACCAGGAACATAGCGCTATCAGCGCCGAGTTGCTCTGCAAAAGCAACCAACTCATAGCTGTTGTTGAGCAATTCACCATCCCTATATTCTGCAACAAGTAAGGTTTTCATCGTTATCTCCTAGGAGCCTGTCACGTTTGACGGGCCGTAGCGAAAAAGTGGACCGATCAGCCGGTTTTGCAGTAGGTGCTTGTCAATCATGACAGGCCCCTATGCCAGCACGGCAGTTTTGTCTTTCAGGATCTTGATCAACTGATCAGTCAGATCACCAACGTCACCCTCGAGGACCAGTCCACCGACCTTCTTCTCCGGGAAGTACATCTTCGCCGTCTCTTGCTTGCCTTCGACCTTGAGCAGCTCAGAGATCGGAATTGACAGCAGCTCTTTTTTCTTCGACTTCATGATGTTTGGCAAAGTCGGGTAGCGTGGCGTATTAAGACCGAGTTGGCAAGTCACCAGCGCCGGAGCCTTGGTTTTGACGATCGCTTTGATGCCGCCCTCCAGCTCACGCTTGGCTGTTATTTGATCGCCGTCAAAAGCGAAATCGACAACCGTCGTTATGCTCGGAAGACCAAGCATTTCAGCAACTAACACGCCCACCTGACCCGAGCCACGATCCTGTGATTGCATCCCGGTAAATATCATGTCGAACCCCTTGTCTTTGGAAAATTCGGAAATCACTGAAGCTATTTGATAGGGGTCTTTTTTGAAGAAGTCATCATCAGCAATATGCGCACCGCGATCACAACCCATCGCCAGTGCTTTCTTCATCATTTCCTTGACACGGTCCGGACCTATACTGAGGACAGTAAGGTCTGCATCACCAACCTGATCTTTAAGTTGTACGGCCTGCTCGACGGCAAATTCGTCATATTCGTTCATCCGCCAGGCGAGATCGGTCCCCTCGTACCAATTATTATCGCTATTCAGCTTGAACCTCGATTCCATGTCTGGAACCTGCTTGATGCATACGAGAATTTTCATAGTTTTCCTCCACTTGTTTTGTTGTTCGATTTAAAAAAACAGGTATTAGTTTAAAAAAACGGTGGGGGATAGCTCCCCCCCCCTACTCTCCTGAAAGACCGTTAGTTCAGACGTTCTGCCAGAACTTCGGCAATATCCTTTGTGTTCAGTTTGTCCTCGACGTCAGCCCCTTTAACACCGTCTTCGAACATAGTCAGACAGAAGGGACAATTGGAAAGCAGAGTTGGTGCCCCGGTCTCAACCGCCATTTCAACCCGCTTGATGTTGATTCGATCACCCAGTTTCTCTTCAGCCATAATCCGCCCGCCCCCGGCACTGCAGCAGAAAGCTTCAGCACGGTTCTTGTCCATTTCGGTAATCTGACCGCCAGCCGCTTTGATAAGGGAACGTGGCGCATCATAAATATCGTTATGACGACCCAGATAGCAGGAATCGTGGTAGGTGCAGTGCAACTCTTCGGCGTTGACTTTCAGTTTGTCGGTTTTTAAGAGATCTTCAAGGAAGACCGTGTAACTTTCTACTTCTATCTCGAAACCGAGATCTCGATAATCCTTGGCCAGCGTATTGAAACAGTGAGGACAGGTTGTCACCACTTTCTTAACATTATAGCCCTTGATCAGCTCTACATTCTCGAGAGCCAGGGACTGGTACAGGTATTCGTTGCCCATTTTGCGCATCGGCTCGCCACAACATTTTTCTTCTTTGCCGAGGATACCAACTTTGATGCCGGCGGCCTGACAGAGCGTTACAAAGCTCTTGGCAATTTTGATATTACGCTTGTCAAAGGAAGCATAACAGCCGACAAAATAGAGAATATCCACATCAGGATCTTCCGAGAGCGGCTTGATGCCCATCTCTTCGGCCCAGTCGCCCCTTGAGGCGTAACCCAGGCCGAGGGGATTGCCATTGACTTCGGTCTGTTCCATTGCTGTCATCACCTCTTCGCCAGGGAACTCTCCCTCCATCAGAACCATGTTACGGCGCATATCGACGATTTTTTTGACATGTTCAATACTCGCCGGGCAGATATCCTGGCAGGCCAAACAGGTCGTACAAGACCAGACCGCGTCCTTGTCGCATGCTTCAATCAGGTTGCCCTCCGGGTTTTCAAAAGCCACTTCGCCAATCTGGTTGACGATCTTCATCGGTGAGAGGGGCTTGTCAGTATTATGCGCTGGACAACGATCCTGACAGCGTTTGCACTGGGTACAGGCATCCGTGTCAAAAATATCTTTCCAGGTCAGATCCGTAATTGCTGAAGCTCCAAAGCTTTCAGCCTCTTCATCTTCCATATCGAGGCTGACCAGTTTTCCGGTCGGGCCCAGATCTTCAAAGAGATAATTAAGACTGGTGGTAAAAATATGCCGAAATTTAGTAAAGGGAATCAGAACGATGAAAGCCATCACCAGCAGCAGATGGAACCACCAGGTGAGACTATGTACAGAGCGCAGGCTCTCTTCACCCAGACCAGCCATACCCTTGGCAAAGGCCAAACCGACCGGTGACCAGTAGGACAATGAAGTCCCCAGTTCGGTAACCGCCATGCGTGCACCTTCAATGACAAAGCCACTGATCAAGATCGCGAACAGCAGACCATGCATAATAGCGTCATCTTTACTGGTCTCAAGCCCTTCTGGCCGCACAAAATATCGCCGAACAAAAAGTCCGCCGAGCATAAGAACAGCGACCAGACCCGCCATGTCCAGAACCACAGAAAAAAACAGATAGAAATTCCCTTTGAGGAATTTGACGTCGAACAAGAGATCAGTGAAATCGGCCTGAACAACAATGAGGCAGGTACCGAGGAACAAAAGAAAGAAACCCCAAAAGAATAAGCCGTGGGCCAGTCCCGGTCCCTTGACCCAAAGAACCTTACTCTGCAGCAATACATTTTTTATCAGGTTGAGAATGCGGACTGGCAGTTGATCAAGCCGGTCAATCGACTGACCCTGTTTGTAGACCTTGACACGCTTCATGAACGCGCTGACCAGTACGGCAATTGATGCAATGGTCAACAAATACATGGGCAACAAGGTACCTACCCCATGGCCTACATTCCAGTAAATTTCTCGGCTAAATTCCATTTTAAACCTCATCATATCGCTTGCATTATCAGGCCCGGAGAACCACTCCAGCAATTAAGCCCACCGTTGGCGTACTCTCTGCGGTGTACGCTTCTGGCTAATTATCGATTATTAAAGGTGGGCTTTCTTTTTTCCAAAAAAGCACTCATTCCTTCTTGCTGATCCTGGGTAGCAAAAAGGTTCCCAAAGAGCGAGCTTTCATATTTAAAGCCATCCGTCTTGCCCATGTTCAAGCCATTTACCAGAGCGTCCTTGGCAGCAGCCACGCCAAGCAATCCGACCTTCGCGATCAATGCCGCAGTTTCTTTGACCTTCGGTAAAAGTTCATCAGCAGGCGTAACTTCGTTAATCAGCCCCCAGTCCAAGAGTTTTTGTGCCGAGACCATTTTGCCGGTAAACACCATTTCGCTGGCCCGCTTTGGACCAATAGCCCGGGCCAGATTCTGAGTGCCACCAAAGCCAGGCATAATACCCAAGGTCACTTCAGGCAACCCAAGCTTTGCCTTTTCAGAGGCATAGATAAAATCACAGGCCATCGCCAACTCCAGACCTCCGCCCAGTGCAAAGCCGTTGACTGCAGCAATAACCGGCTTTTTCATGCGCTCGATAAAGAGGATCACCTGCTGTCCTCTGCGAGCAAATTCTCTGGCAGCTGGTGGAGTCATCTGGGCCATCTCGGCGATATCGGCCCCGGCTACAAAAGCCTTTTCACCTGCTCCGGTTAAAACCACGACCTTGACCTCGGCATCCTGCTCAAGCGCCTGAAGTGTGTCGTACAACTCAACCAAAAGTTCTTCGTTCAAGGCGTTCAGAGCTTTCGGACGATTGATAGTCAACAGAGCGACGCCATTGGTGGTCTCCACAAAGAGATGGTTCATTGTTTTTATCCTCATATTATTCGTAGTTGTAGAACCCTTGGCCGGTCTTTTTACCGAGGCGACCTGCTTCGACCATTTTGACTAGCAAGGGACAAGGCCGGTACTTGGAATCCTTGAATCCGTCGTAGAGTACTTCCATGATCGCCAGGCAAGTATCGAGACCAATATAATCAGCCAGGGTCAACGGACCCATTGGCTGATTGGTGCCGAGTTTCATTCCCTTATCAATATCCTCCGCTGAGGCAACTCCTTCAAAGAGAGCAAAGGCGGCCTCATTGATCATAGGGATGAGGATACGGTTGACAATAAATCCAGGATAATCAGCGGAAACGGCCATCTCCTTACCGAGAGTTTCCACCAGGGACCCGATGGCCTCGAAAGTCTTTTCACTCGTAGCCAAGCCGCGGATCACCTCAACCAGCTTCATGACCGGAACCGGGTTCATAAAGTGCAACCCGATAACCTTGTCAGGACGCTTAGTCACAGCGGCAATACGGGTAATGGGGATGGATGAGGTATTGGAAGCAAGAATCGCTTCCGGCTTAACGATTTTATCAAGCTTTTTGAAGATATCGAGCTTGAGCGACTCTTTCTCACTAACCGCTTCAATGGCAAGATCACAATCAGCCAAATCTTCCATCGTCATCGTGGTTCTGATCCGTCCGACAATTGACGGTATGTCGCCGCTGTCCAGTAGACCTTTTTTTGCCTGACGTTCGAGATTTTTACCAATTCCGGAGAGAGCGTTCTGTAACTGAATATCGGCAATATCAAAGAGAACAACATTATACTTCTGTTGAGCCAGAACGTGCGCAATGCCACTACCCATCTGTCCAGCACCCAAAACAGCAACTTTATTGATCATGGTATTCTCCTAACGATTCTTAAAAATTAGAGCCATAACGTCTTAGTCGCCGAAAGGTTCAGCCGATCAAACGATAGCGGGCCAGACGCAGCGTTACAAAATCAATTCCGCAACCGCTCTTTTTTGCCCTTTTACTGAAGGCACGAAAAGAATCTCTGACAAGGTTCAGCCCGCATCAGTGAGAGGCCACAACCCCTGATCATCAAGAACCTTGCGAAGTACTTTGAGGCCTTGATTCATGGCGGGTACACCGCCATATACAGCAGTCTGGAAGATCACTTCGGCGAGTTCCCTGGGCTTACACCCGACATTGATTGCGGCTTGCAGGTGAAGTTCAAGCTCATCGGTTTTCTCCAGCACGGTCAGGGTGGCAACCGCGACCATCTGGCGCACAGGGTGAGGGAGCACTTCACGAGCGTACATCTGTCCGGTGATGAACATCGAGAGGTCCCTGGCCATCCCGCGGTCGAACGATTTCCACAGCTCGTAAGGCTTTTCACCAGAGACATCCTTAAAGTAGAGAGCGGCCGTTTCAGCGGTTTTGCTGAGCACATCGTCAGACATAAGCGAGTCCCTTCTTTGAACGAAGTTTGATTAGGATGGACGCTGCATGATCGTTTCTATCAGAGCAATGCGTCCCTCATCTAAGTTGCGCACCTGGTTTTGCGCCATCAGTCGAAATTCATCCCCAAGCAACAGATGGATGCCGAGGCGAGGCAAACCTTTTTGGTTGATTTTCGCGTTCATGTTAGCGAACCAGGCACATCCTT
Organism: Desulfuromonadales bacterium; assembly: GCA_012974435.1. Classification (GTDB taxonomy): domain Bacteria; phylum Desulfobacterota; class Desulfuromonadia; order Desulfuromonadales; family BM103; genus M0040. The sequence goes on from JAAXQF010000156.1 coordinate 6,669, forward strand.
TAGCGGTAGCGTCCTGCCAGCTTAAAACCTCAAAACCGATCTCTTCAAGCCTGTTTCGCAACTGTTGCGGACTTAGCAGATGACTGTTGTCTGGCTCGCATGCCCAGGGAACGGGAAAATGAACTGATCCACCCTCTCCTGCGAGGACATCATAGATCGCCAGCTTGCCCCCAGGTTTCAAAACTCGCCAAAGCTCGGAGTAGAATTTAGTTTTGTCGGCAATGTTCATCGCCACGTGCTGAGTCCAGAGGAGATCAAAAGTACCGTCTGCAAAGGGCATATCAAGAGCGTTGCCATGCTGGAAGGAAACTTGAGAATCAAGCCCAAGCCGCTGAGTGAGCATGCTGGCGACCCGGCAATATTCCTCGGAAAGGTCGAGCCCGGTGACCTGGCAACCGTACTCCAGGGCCAGACACCGGGAAGCGCCACCAAGGCCGCTGCCGACATCCAGAACATGCATCGTCTCATCGAGACCAAGCTGCCGGGCGAACTCAAGCGTGAATTTACGGCCACCTATGTGGAACTGATCAATGGGGGCAAGGTCTTCAGCTTTGAGTCGGTCAAAATCTATCCCGGCTTCATTCAGTGCGGTCAGGATGATGCGCTCCAGCCCCTGACGGGTATAGTGGGCTTCTACACTCTTTACAGTCGAGTTCATGCAGACATCCCCTTTTAGTGAAACAACAGGGCGCAAAAAACAATAGACAGGCCCGGCAGAAAATCGTACGGACCTGTCATGTTAAACACTCACCCCTTAATGATACGGGGCAGTAGCAGTTGATGAACCGGGGTGATCGACCTGGGATTCTGGTAGTTGGCCCCGGTAAAAGCCTGAATATATTTGCGCAAATCGGTCAGTGAAACAATCTCGTCAACAAATCCCTTTTCGGCACTGTAAACCGGGCGCGACTTGTCCTGATAGTCCTGGATCATCTGGTTCATTTTTTCCAAAACTGGAGAAAGGTCGTTTCCAGCGTCATCTTCCTTGACAAGGCGGCGAGCATATGAGGCCGCAGCGGCGGTTTCACCGTGCATGACATAAATCTCTGTAAGCGGGGTGCCGAGGGTGAAAGCGTTATTATTGTTGGCCTGGGGGCCGCACATGATGTAGTGGGCAGCAGCGGTCCCTTTGCGCAAAACAACGCACATCATGGAGAGTTCAGTCTGCTCGATAGAGTATACCAGCGACTGGCCTAGAGCGAGAAGCTCAGCTTCTTCGGCGAGATCACCGACATCGATACCGGTCGTATCCTGCAGCCAGATGATCGGCAGGTTGTCACGACCACAGAGGGTGACAAACTCAGCCTGTTTGATAAGACCCTCACGGTAGTGTTTGCCGCCAACACCTGGATATTCTCCCTTGGCATATTCCGGGTAACCGGGGAAGACACCCTGCTGGTTGCCAACAAAAGCGACCGGGAAACCGTCGACCTTGCCGATGCCGGCAAAAACCTCGCGACCGTAATCGGGCCGATACTCCATGAACTCGCTATTGTCAGTAAGGCGCGCCAGAATCTGCATGGCATCGTAAGGGCGTTTCTGATTTGCGGGGAGAATCAGGTTGAGATCTTCGACCTTGAGTCTCGGTTCGGCAGGTTCAGCCACCCGGAACATGGTCGGATCGTAAGCGGGCATCATGCGCATGTAATCTTTAATGCCGTCGAGGACGCCCTGTTCGGTGTCATGGGCTTCACGGAAGTAGGCAGTCTGGTCGAAGTGTGTCTCGACCCTCCCCGGAGCCTTACCCTTGAAGTTTTTGGTTCCTTCGATAAGCGCCTGGGCAGCTTCTTCATCGATATAACCCTTGGGGTTCATGCCGCCTACGATGCCGGCACCACCAACGGCGATATTTGCGCCGTCATGAGCCAGCAGGATGGTGGGACTGATACCCTGATAGCCGCCACCAGCCGGGTTGGTGCCATAGATGCCGTTGAGGATCGGTATACCCAGATGATTGAGATCGGCGTGGCGGTAGAAAGGCGCTCCACTGGAGCGGCGACCGGCATAGACGGTTTCCTGCTCCATCAGCTTGACACCACTGCAGTTGGTCAACCAGACCAGCGGTATATTTAGGCGTTTGGCCAGATCGGTGACCATGAGGATATTTTCTGACTGTCCGGCAATCCAAGCACCAGCCATGACTTTATTGTCAAAACCGATGATGACCGCCCACTTGCCATCAATTTTTCCAAGTCCATCAACCACTCCGGTGCAACCTTCTTCGTTATCAGTCGGGTTGTAGAGTGTGTGTAAAGGGTTCCAGCTTCCCTCATCGACCAGATATTCCAAGCGGTCATAGATGGTCATGCCACCACGTTGATGAATCTTCTCGGCAGGAATGCCCGCCTTTTTCACTCGTTCTACCTCTTGAGCGATGAGCTCTTCCTGCTCCTTGACAAGATCGACGTTGGCCCGGGAGCGACGCACCACTCCTTCTCTGAGTTCTTCGCCGATCTCGGGCATTTTCTCGAAGTACGGGCGCAGCGGTGTTTGTTTGCGTGACATGAAAAAGTCCTTTCGCATTGAGATGAGGAATGAATCCAGTTTGGACACAACGCCCCGGAGCATTCAGGCCTAAAGTTCGCTCTTAGCCGAAAACGACCAAGACATCCCCTTCGTTGACAGCATCGCCTTCCTTGACGCTGATCGCGGTAACGGTGCCACTTTCTTCGCAGTAGATGGGAGTCTCCATCTTCAAGGCTTCGAGGATGACAACCTCATCATCCATCTCGACTTTGTCGCCCACGGCGACAAGAACTTTCCAGACATTTCCGGCAATCGGTGCAGTCAATTCAGCCATTGGTTTTCTCCTTGTATTGCGTCGTTTTGTTAAGCCGATCCCGAGAGACAACTTCAGCCAAGATTCTTTAGCAGGATGGCCGCAGCCACCACGGTTCCGATAACGCCGGCCACATTCGGGCCCATGGCATACATCAGCAGATAATTACGCCGGTTGGCTTCTGAACCGACCTTGTGAACACAGCGCGCTGCCATCGGTACAGCAGAGACACCGGCAGCGCCAATAAGCGGATTGATCTTGTCCTTGAGGAAAAGGTTCATGAACTTGGCCATGAGTAATCCTGCTGCGGTACTGATAATAAAGGCAAAGAGGCCGAGAAAAAAGATAAAGAGAACCTTGGGGTTCAAAAATGTGCCGGCCGTCATGGTGGCACCGACCGAAAGGCCGAGAAAGATGGTGATAATGTTCATCAACTCGTTGGCAGATGCATTGGTCAAACGTTCAACAACACCGGACTCCTTGAAGAGGTTGCCGAGCATCAGCATTGAGATCAGTGGTGCCGCTGACGGAACCACCAGCATGATGGTCATGGCAGTGACAATGGGGAAACAGATCCTTTGCAGCTTGCTGACAGGACGCAGCTTTTTCATGACGATCTTGCGCTCATGATCACTGGTCAGCAACTTCATAACCGGCGGCTGAATGATCGGTACCAGAGCCATGTAAGCGTACGCTGAAACCGCCGTGGCACCAAGCAGATGCGGAGCGAGCTTGGAGGTCAGGTAAATGGTGGTCGGACCGTCAGCTCCGCCGATGATGGCAATCGAAGCGGCCTCTTGAAGATCAAAGCCAAAGAGGACGGCGGCAAAAAAAGTCACGTAGAGACCGGCCTGGGCGCCAGCCCCCAGAAGCAGAGTCTTAGGGTTGGCGATCAAAGGTCCGAAATCGATCATTGCCCCTAGCCCTAAAAAGATCAACGGCGGGATGATATCCAGTTCGATGCCATAGTGGTAAAAAAACCAGATCAGGCCGTGTTCGGGTTCCATCAGGTAAGTCAGGGGCAGGTTAACGACCAGGATACCAAAGGCTATCGGCAACAGAAGCAGAGGCTCATACTGCTTTTTAATCGCTAGATAAAGCAGTACGAAGGCCACCAGCCACATCACCAGGTTGCCACCGGTCAGACTGACCACGCCGCTGGAGAATATCAGGTCTTTGAGTATGTCGAACATGAGGTATCCCTTTAATCCTTCAATGAAGCAGTGGGCAGATCAGGGTCTGCGTCCGAACCTTTACCCCGGTTTTCGACGGCGTCAATGATCCTGGTGCTGAGCTGAGTCAGGATTTGCAAAAGAATCATAACCAGAAAAACACCGACAATACCGCTGGTGAATACTTCTATTACTTTGGACCAGTCTGTCCCCATTGTTCACTCCTTGAAAGCTAGCGGTTGGCAACGTCACCCATAGCGATGCCGGCTATTATGGTTTTCTGAATATTACTGGTCCCTTCGACCACACGCAGCGACTGGGCATCACGCAGGAAACGCTCGGCCGGATACTCTGTGGAGAAACCGTAACTGCCAAAAATCTTCATCGTGTCACTAGCGGCGTGCACAGCGGCCTCGGAGGCAAAAAGTTTGGCAATTGAGGTTTGTTGTTGATTGGGCAACCCTTGGTCCTTGAGCCAGGCGGCCCGATAAACAAGTAGTTGAGCTGCTTCATGTTCAGCAACCATGTCGGCGATCTGAGCCTGGATCATCTGGTAGGCACCAATCTTTTTACCGAACTGGGTGCGTTCGTTGGCATACTCTATCGCCGCGTCGATGGCACCTCCGGCGATGCCGAGAGCTCCGGCTGAGCAACTGATGCGGGTGTTGTTAAGCTGCCACATACAAATCTGAAAGCCCTGGCCGACTTCACCGAGTACGGAATCCTTGGGAATTCTTGCCTTGGTGAAGGCGATTTCTCCGGTGGGGGCACAGTGTAAGCCAAGCTTGGTCTCGATAGGCGCGGTAACTATCCCTTCGTTGTCCTTGAGATTGACGACAAAGCAGGTCATCCCTTTATATTTTTTGCTCTTGTCCGTGAAGGCATAAAGCAGACCCCAATCGCCAACATGCGCATTGGAAATCCACATTTTCTGCCCGTTGAGTTCCCAGTGGTCACCGCAATCAGTAGCTGTGGTCCTCATACTGGCGACATCAGAGCCGGAGTTGGGCTCGGTAATGGCAAAGAATCCACAGGAGTCTGCATTCACCCAAGCAGGGATGAAGCGCTGCTTTTGCTCCACAGTGCCGAACTCGTTGACCGTTACAGCGGGGCCGATGTTCTGCATATTGAAAGGCAGGCGCCACGAACCGCTGACCTTGGCGATCTGTTCAGCAAGCAGGACTGACTCGAGAAAACCGAAGCCATTGCCGTCGTACTCCTCGGGCAGAGCACAACCGAAGAAACCTAATGAAGCCATCTGCTTGACCAGTTCAGGACGATAACGGTGATTCGCCTCGTCGTCCTTGAGATTAGGAAGAATCTCCTTCTGGGCAAAATCCTTGGCCATCTCCTGCATCATCCGTTGTTCATCTGTGAGTCCGAACTGCATATTGACCTCCTGAGCAAAAGAATTGATCTTGTAAAAAATCTTAAAGATTTTCCAGCCGCCGACTGATTTCAACCAACCGCGGGCCGATATCCTGCTCGAGCTTTTCGGCACTAAGTTGCCAAGCTGGCCCTCCGCAGTTGATGGCCAATACAGAATTGTCAGCCTGAACCAATGGAACAGCAATCGAATTTACATTTTCACGCCAGTCGCCGAGAGAAAAACAAAAACCTTTTTCACGGTAGTCAATAAGTCCCTGATCAATGCCGGCCTTAACCTGCAGCCATTCCTTTTGCGTAGTGGATTGACGAATCTCAGCAATTAAATCAGCCCGTTCTTCCTCAGGCAAACCACAGAGCAGAGCTCGGCCCATGGCGGTATTGGCGATCCGGGTTCGTGCGCCAACATCGACACGTAAAGTAATCATGTTAGCTCGGGAAACACAGTTTTCCAGATAGACCATGTGAAGACCGTCGCGGGCAGCCAAGGAGACAGAAGCCTCGGCATGCTCTGCCAGTTCCTGCATCAACGGGCGTGAGGATTTAAGAATATCCAGATTGCCGAGCATGGAATACCCCAGAGAGAGAACGGCTGGGCCCAGACTGTACTGGCTGAATCTTTTGGAGTGGTTCAGATAACCAAGAACCGTCAGGGTGTGGGTCAAGCGCGAGACGGTCGCTTTAGCCAACCCCGTGCGCTCAGCGATCTCCTGGTTGCCGAGGAAACGATCGCCCTGGCGAAAGCTGCGCAACACGCTTAAACCCCGGGCCAGAGCGGTGACCACCTGTCGTTCTTTCTCTGCTGGGACATTTTTGTTTTCGTCGTTCACAGTTTAATGATCCTCGAAGATTGCATACTGGTTTTCTTATTCAATTATGGTTCGCATGTTTACATAAGAAACGTCGCCAGTCAACGTTTTTTTGAAACTCAATTCCATAGAGCGGAATTGACAAGCTTAGACAATTGACAAATAAAGTACTTCAGAAGCGCCGTTATGGGGAGTTGGCTCGATACAATGGAAAGAAACAGGACAAATGATCTAGCGACAGAAAAGGGAGAATCTTAAGAAAGGACCGGGCCCCCGGAGTGACTAGCAGAGAAGTCACTCCGGGGGCCCTGCTTTAACCGTATCTTCAATATTTTTTTAGTAGAAAGAAAAGCATATCAAGCCGTCCGTTTACTCAGCAACCGGATCCCGGCGTCAAGCCCCTCAAGGGTCAGGGGAAACATCCGTCCCTCCATAAGTTGTCGCACCATACCAACCGACTGGGTGAAATTCCACCAGCCATAGGGGGACGGATTAAGCCAGATGGCGTCTGTATAGGCATCAAGCAACCGTTGCCCCCAAACGCAGCCAGGCTCGTCGTTAAAGTGCTCGACACTGCCACCAGTCATGGAAATTTCATAGGGGCTCATGGCGGCATCCCCGACGAAAATCAGTTTGTAATCAGGACCGTAGGTGTGGATCAGGTCCCAGAGTTCGATCCGCTCTGCCCGGTAGCGCTGGTTATCACGCCAGACACTCTCATAAACAAAATTATGGAAGTAAAAAAACTCGAGATGCTTAAATTCAGTACGTGCGGCAGAAAAGAGCTCTTCGCAGATCTTGATGTGATCATCCATGGAGCCACCGACATCAAAGAAGAGTAGAACCTTGATCTTGTTGTGCAGCTTGGGGACCAGCTTCAGGTCGAGATACCCGGCGTTGTTGGCGGTAGCCTTGATCGTACCGGGCATATCGAGCACTTCCGGTGCCCCGTCGCGGGCGAAATGCCGCAAGCGTCGCAGCGCGACCTTGATGTTGCGGGTGCCAAGCTCCACAGAACCGTCAAGATTTTTAAACTCGCGCCGATCCCAGACCTTCACCGCCCGACGATGCCGGGAAGCCTCCTGGCCGATGCGGATCCCTTCCGGGTTGTAGCCATTGGCACCAAAAGAAGAGCGCCCGCCAGTGCCGATCCATTTGCTGCCGCCCTGATGGCGTTCCTTCTGTTCGGCCAGTCTCTTTTTCAATGTCTCCATCAATTTTTCGAAACCGCCGAGAGCTTGGATCTGGGCTTTTTCCTCTTCAGAGAGGACGAGTTCGGTCAATTTGCGCAGCCACTCCTCAGGGATATGCGCCTTGATTTCTTCGCCCAACTCAGTCACTCCCTCAAAATATTGAGCGAAGACCCGGTCGAACTTGTCAAAGTTGGTCTCGTCCTTAACCAGACAAAGACGAGCAAGATAATAGAAATCCTCGACACTCCCCCAGACTACCTGATGATCTAGAGCTTCGAGCAAACTCAGATACTCGCGGATAGTGACTGGAACTTTGGCTTGTTTTAGTTGTAAGAAGAAATCGACGAACATGAGCTACGCTTTCACAAAAGGTGGTCGCCCCGTCAAGATTGATGACAAATCCAACGAAAAGGCGGAAAAATTAAATTGAAGCAACGACTCACAGATGGTCAAACCCTTTATAATCGGACGCCTGAAAGGTGAGTTTTTGTGTCGCGTCACCCCACCGCTTTCGCTCGGAGAGAAGCTGCAACAGAAGCATTCCGTCGTTAACAAGGCGACCTCCAACAACATGCACACCCCGGGCGAACAGAGGATCGGGGAAATAACCGGCCGTAGGTCCCAGCACCGAAATGTGTTGAGCAACGGTGCATTGTTGAAGCACATCGTCAAGGGTATTATTCAAAAGAGTCGTGCTGGTGCAAAGCACTTTATTGCAGGTATTCAACTCAGTGATATCAAGAGTGATGTTTAAATTCGGGTAACGTGCAACCAGACTCTCATTTTTTTCCACGATGACAAGTTCAGCATTACGGTTACTCATATATTTCATCAGCGGCGGGAAAAAACCTACCATACCCACGCGGTCACCATTCTCAACACTCATAAGCCCGAGAGAGTCTACAGCGGTATTAGGCGTGAAGTTGGACACACGCATCACATGTTGACAAATTGCGTTAATGGCAGCAAGTCCGAGCATGTCTTGCAAGGGATCGCTGCCAGTGAAAGCTTCGGCATACTGCTCGGGGCGGGCACCGACAAACGCTTGTGGCTTTAAAGCCTGGTAATCAACCACGTCGCTATCGGGCAGCAACAGATAGCTGACTCCCCCTGCCCCGCTTTCGAGCGCAAGGGCCATAAACTCACCCCCCTCAGGTTGGCCTCCTGCACAAATGGGAGGTAAGACAATCCCGGCAAGCTTCGGGATTTGAAAGCGTGAGGCGAGCCCCATAGCCATATCCCGCATTTCAGTCATGATACTCATTCGTCACTCCTCTCTGAACACAAACAACTCTAGTCCAACAACAGCTTATGCAAGAGATGATACCTTACAAGCCACTCGCAGCCTGTCGGACTATCTGCGCTGAAGCGAAAATTTGACTGTTTGAGAACAGATTTTGGCTCTTTTGAGAGTAATAGCCGTAGCTATTGGTCGAAAAGGAGCTGAAATATGGGCCAAACAGGCGGATTTGCAGCCAGTTCATGGTTAGTCCGACAGGTTGCTAGCGACCACGACGCGACATCCCGACCAGCTTCTCAAATAATCCCAAGTCCTGCTCGTTCTTTAACAGAGCGCCGTGTAGAGGCGGAATCGTTTTGCCGGGCTCTTTGCTGTGCAGGGCTTCGGCAGGAATCTCCTCGGCTACCAGCAGCTTGAGCCAGTCGAGCAGTTCGGAGGTGGAGGGTTTCTTCTTCAGGCCGGGTACTTCACGCATACCGAAAAATGTTTCCAGAGCGCCCTTGAGCAACGATTGTTTGATCCCCGGGTAGTGGACCTCAACGATCTGCTCCATGGTTTCGGCCTCGGGGAAGCGAATATAGTGGAAGAAGCAGCGTCGCAAAAAGGCGTCGGGCAGTTCCTTCTCGTTGTTGCTGGTAATGATGATGACCGGCCGGTGTACGGCCTTGATCAATTGCCGGGTCTCGTAGACGTAGAATTCCATCCGGTCGAGTTCCTGCAGCAGGTCGTTAGGGAACTCGATATCGGCCTTATCGACTTCATCGATCAACAGCACTGCGCGCTGCTCAGACTCGAAAGCCTCCCATAATTTCCCCTTGACGATGTAGTTGCCGATCTCGTGCACCCGCTCGTCGCCAAGTTGCGAATCGCGTAGGCGGGAGACGGCGTCATATTCGTAGAGACCCTGATTGGCTTTGGTCGTCGACTTTACATGCCACTGAAACAGGGGCATGCTGAGACTCCGGGCCACCTCCTCAGCCAGCATGGTTTTACCGGTGCCAGGCTCCCCCTTGATCAGAAGAGGTCGCCCCAGGGTGATAGCAGCGTTCACTGCCAGGTTAAGGTCATCGGTCGCTACGTAAGAATCGGTTCCGGTAAATCGCATAAAATTCACTTTCCTATATTTTATTTATTTATCCTTCAGAGTCACTATCAGAGCAGAATAACATCAGGGCCGGGCTGCTTGGCGTAAAGTTGCTCAACCAGGTTCTTGCGCCGCAGGAGTGCCGCGCGCTGATTGATATAGCCCTTGTCAGTAATTTCGTTGGCATCACTGTCCGGTGGTTCACACATCAGCATAACGCGAGCAATCCTGGTTGACGAGCCTTGCTGCCCGGAGTTGAACTGGGTCAGCGTTCGACGAAGGTAAGCAGCGATCTCAGGATGCTGCACGATGGTCGCTGCAGAAGAGTTCTCATCAAGCACCTTAAAAAGAGCCTTGCAGGCAGCGATATTCGGCCAACCGAGGATACCAACATACTCCCGATCATGACCAGTGATCAGCGCAAACTGTAATAGTGGTGCCGTTGCTGCAAGCGCGGCAACTCTCAGCAAGCCAACCCGAACCCAGGTTCCACTCGCCAGTTTGAAGTCTTCTGCGACCCGTCCATCGAAAGAGATTCCTTTACCCGGGTCTTCTGGATCGACGAAACGACCGGCGTCGCCGATCATGTAGTAGCCGTCCTCATCGAAAGCGGCAGCAGTCAGATCGGGGCGGCGGAAATAACCGGGGGTCACGTTGGGCCCCTTGACACGCAGTTCGTAACTATCGCCATTCGGCAGCATTTTCAGAGAGACACCGGGACAGGGGATACCGATAACACCGGCCTTTTCCAGAGTAAAGTGTGCGGCAGTGGCCAATGGTGACGTTTCTGTCGAGCCCCAGGATGAGGTCATGACCACCTTCTTGCCGGTGGCCTGGATTGCAACCCGCTCCAATCGTTCCCACAAATCCTGTGGCAAAGCCGCCCCGGCATAGAAGATCAACTGTAGATGCTTAAAAAAATTGTTACGCAAAAGCTCATCCTGCTCGAGGTGCGGTAGCAGCATGGCGTAGCCGACCGGCACATTGAAATAGATGGTCGGTGAAATTTCAGCGAGGTTTCTCACGGTCTGTTCCACAAGTCCTGGTACGGGTTTGCCGCCGTCGATGTAGAGGGTACCTCCCTGATTGAGAACCAGATGGAAATTATGGTTACCGCCGAAGGTGTGATTCCAGGGAAGCCAGTCGACCAACACGGGCGGCGTCTGGTCGGTGAACGGCCAGATTTGGGCCAGCATCTGCTGGTTGGAACAGAGCATCCCATGGGTGTTGATGACGCCCTTGGGCTGTCCGGTCGATCCTGAGGTATAGAGAATTTTGGCGACGGTTTTCGCACCTACTTGCGCAAGCGCACGCTCGACATCAGCGGTCACCGGCGTTGCAAGCAGCTTGGCAAAGGGGGTCGTCGAGGTCTCTGGCAACCGGCCCTGACTGACCACGACCTCAACCCCGGCAAGATCAAGGCTGGCCAGAGGGGCGGCAAACAGATCGCCGTCCGCGACGAAGATCATTCCAGGGCAGATTTCCTCGAAGATAAAACGAAGCTTGAGGTAGTCCTTGCTCAGGAGTGAATAAGGAACCGAAACCGGCACCATCGGCACGCCGGCAATGAAGCAGCCGAGCATCAGTAGAGCATGATCAATAGAGTTGCCGGAGAGAATCATCACCGGTCGATAGGGGCCCAGCCTCCTGTCAAGCAAAGCCTGGGCGATGGCATCCACCTGCTGGTTGACCTCTGCGTAGCTCAACTGTCGCCAGTCATCATCGTTCTGTCGCTCAGCGAGAAAAATGCGGTCGGGGCTATGCTGTCCCCAATGCCGCAACATCTGACCAAGATTTTCACGGTATGGCTGTAGAGTAAGTGCCGAGGTAAAGAGAAAACCGGTCTCAGGTGAGCCCTCGATAGAGATACGGGGCGGAGCAAAGTCGAGGTCTGAAAACTCTACTGAATCCAAGGCTTACCTCCTATGTTCTCATGATAGCATCAAGGTTAGAACAGGTAGTGACCAGACTCGCTAGCGGCATCGGCCAGTTTCTGCTTGGCTTCAAGTAGCCCAACGCCAAGATATGCGCCAAGAGGGGCAAAGCTTTCTTGCAAAGCGACCAGTTCCGACTCCTCAACCCCGTAAGCAGCACAGCGGTTCGCTGCCAACTGGAATCGGCCTGCAGCTTCGAAAGCAGCGACCCGAATGACCGCCTGCAATAGTAATCTTTTCCGTGAACTGGCCTTGGCAAAGCCCTTGTCGGCACGCAACACGCTGCTTTCCAGGGCGAAAATGGTGATGGCCATATCTCCCAAAGCGAGTGAAAGCTCCTGCTCACTACGACGCGCACCCAAAGCACCCAGTAACAACAGAAAGGTCTCCTTCTGCCTGGCAAGCAGGGAGAATTCCGGTCCAAACAAAGCGTTGCCGTCGGCTTCTTCAGGAGAATCATTGCCTCGTGCTGTTTGCACTGTCGCAACCTGCTCCCAGAGATTCAGTACGCCGCTGTCAGCACGGCGAAACAACAGACTTGGAATCAACAAACGGTTGATTTCGTTAGTGCCTTCGAAGATCCGGTTAATTCGTTCATCCCGGTAGTAGCGCTCGACTGGGTAGTCCTTGATGTAGCCGTAGCCACCGTGAATCTGTAGTGCTTCATCGGCTACCAGGGCCATGGTATTGCTGCAGAAGACCTTGGCAATCGCACACTCGCCGGCGTATTCTTCGATCGCCTTCTGGTAGCGTTCGTAGTAATCATTCCCCGCCCGGTCGAGTGCAGCAATCCGTGCATCCAGCAATCCAGTAACCCGGTAAAGCAACGACTCAGCAGCGAACAGAGAACCGAGCATATCGGCAAGCTTTTCCCTGATGGCGCCGAAGCTTGCCAGAGGCTGACCAAACTGTTTGCGTTCAACAGCATATTTTGCCGCTTCGGCAAAACCAGCCTTGGCTGCGCCGAGCACCGTGGCGGACAGTTTCAAACGGCCGATATTGAGTACGTTGAAGGCAATTTTGTGCCCCTTGCCCGCCTCGCCGAGCAGATTTTCCACTGGCACACGAACATTCTCCAGCACCACCTGGGCCGTTGATGTGCCCTTAAGGCCCATCTTCTTCTCTTCGTTGCCAATGGAGAGACCTGCCATGTCGCGCTCGACCAGAAAAGCCGAAAAATGCTGACCGTCGATCTTGGCAAAAACCGTAAACAGATCGGCGAAAGCCGCATTGGTAATGAACTGTTTGACTCCGTTAAGGAGGTAGCAGGATCCGTCTTCGGCAAGGGTTGCGGTAGTCCGGGCACTCAGTGGATCACTGCCGCAGTCAGGTTCGGTCAGGCAATAAGCACCGATCCACTCAGCACTGGTCAGTTTCCCCAGGTACTTTTGCTTCTGTTCTGCGGTGCCGTAATAAATTAACGGCAACGAACCGATGCCGGTCTGGCCGCTGGAGGTGATGGCGAAAGACCCGGTCGGGCCAATCTTTTCCGCAACCAACATGCTGGTCGCCTTGTCCAGTTCCAAACCGCCAAACTCTTCAGGGATATCGACCAGGAGCAGGCCAAGTTTAGCGCAAAGGCGCATTTTTTCGACGACCAGTGCGAAATCCTGTTCTTCCATACGCTCCAGGTCGGGAAAAATCTCATTATTGACAAAAGCTTCAGTGGTCGCAGCGATTTGTTGCTGTTCCGAAGTAAAATCCTCCGGAGTAAACAGGTTCTTTCTGACCGCTGCAGTCAATAGAAACTCGCCGCCATCTGCCGTTTGCTTGTTTGTCATAACACTCAAATCCTTAACGAGGCTGTCGGACTTGACAGACCGTAGCGAGAGATTGGATGTTCTAGTAGCCTGTCAAACAATCAATACCGGGCATTTAACATGGTGCACAACGTAATTAGCCACCTGGTCGAAGAGAAGGTTGCGCAATTCACCATCTGTGTGTTTACCAATAACAAGCAGATCATACTCCCCGCTGTCGGCAATTTTGCAGATGGTGTCACGAACATGCCCTTCCCTGACGATGGCCTCAACCTGCACCCCTGCAGCGGTAAACAAATCTTGCAGGCCGGCAATAAAGCTCTGTGCTTCCCCCCTGGCCCGTTCTTCTATTTCATGAAAGGAAGTCTCTGCGAAGCCCCGATAGGAAAGCACGTCTAAATCTAAAACGTGAAGTAAAGTTAACGGGCACGGGATGCTTTCCTTCAAGTCGATAAGGGTTTTGAGGGTTTGTGCAGAGATTGGCGAGCCATCGAGAGGAACCAGTATTTTTCTGTCTTTCATGTGACATCCCTGCCTTTTAATTGTCGGCAATTCAAACAGGATTTACCAAATGACAAAGGTTTGGAAACAAACTCATTCGGATCAATACGGTGTTGAAGGTGTAAAATCTGACCCTAAAAGCGGTCATTCATCTCTAAGCAAGTCAAGGTTCCGCCGTACAAAATCCGAGACAGTGCGGCCGGAGAGTTTTGCCAACTGCTCCAGTTGATTTTTCTCCTCACGGTTCACACGGAAGGTGACGATATGTCTCACCGGGTCATCAGAAGATCTTGCCATGACTAAAGCCCCCTATGTTCTTGATGAAAAACACAACTTAATAAATTACGACAGCAAACAAAGATCAATAACCACAAAGCGTTTCTCACTTCTGCCCGATATCTGCTAGTCACAGATTGTCGAGTCAATTTGTTGCGGATGGCTGTAAATTTCCATACTGTTACCACGTAGATAACCGACCAGAGAGATCCCGGCCTGCTCGCAAAGTTCGATCGCTTTGTCGGTTGGCGAGGTCCGCGAAGCAATCAAGCCAATAGCGAGCCGTGCCGCCTTGGCGACCATCTCTGAGGAGACCCGCCCCGAGGTAACCAGCATCTTATCCTTCAGTTCGATTTTTTTAAAAAGCGCCTCACCAGCGAGACGGTCGAAGGTGTTATGGCGACCAATATCCTCGGCGTAGAGCAGTAAACCGTCTGCATCGCCGATGGCAGCAGAGTGGATACCGCCGTGGCTGCGATACTGTTCTGCTTGGCTCTGCAGATCTTTCATCAGACTGAATAGATCTGCAATGGAGTAACTGCGCGGACGCTGTCTGGAAAGATCAAGCAGATTATGCGGCAAGTTGAAAGCGATCCCGGTGCCGCAACCGGAAGTCAGAGTTGGCTGCAGGCGTTGCGGTAATTCAGTCCGGATACGCAGTTCGGCCAGACCGTAATCGTCACAGACTCCCATGGAGAGGATGTCATCGAGGTTGTTGATGAATCCCTGCAGGCGAAAAAAGCCGGCGAGCAGGAAATTGAGCTGATGAGGTGAACAGACCAGAGTCGCCAGATCGCGACCGTTGACCCGCAGTCGCAAGGGATATTCTGTAACAACCCTGCGTTCGGCATGCTCACTTTGCCCCTGTACGACCCGGACAATTTTTCGTGTGGATTGTTCTTCCATCAATCGCGTCTCTCTAATGTGGGAATGGGTCATATTCCACGAAGCTGAATGGTCTTCATTTTCTTTGTCCCCACTATGGCAAAAAAGTCATTGGTGAAGACGTTATCAGGAGCCTGTCCGACAATCCATGATCGGCTGCAAATCCAGCTGTTTGGCCCATATTTCAGCTCCTTTTCGTCCCATAGCTACTGCTATGAGCTCTCAAACGAGCCAAAATCTGTTCTGAAACTTCTGGATTTTCGCTTCGACCCTTATTGTCGGACAAGTTCCTAGCCCTTACAACCACCGCATGATTTGGGTGCAGTCGGAGGGGCCGCTAAGGCTTCGGTCAAAACGTATGCAGCTTGCAGCGCTGAGGTTGGACAAAGCGGGAAGCACTCTTTACAGTCCCAGCATTCCCTGAGAGCGATCTCCGGGATGAAAGCGATTTCGCGCTTCGCCCCACGGTCAAAAAAGCCGATGGCGTGTTTCTGTTTAATCTCGGCACAGTACCTCACACAGAGACCACAAAGGATGCAGAAGTTAGACTCTTTTTCAAAACGATCGCGGTCAGCGCCATAAATCTTTGCCAGTTCATTTATCTGCTCGGAATCAGGAGCGTGCGCCAGCATCTGCTCTAAAAGAACCTTGCGAATCTTATCAACCTGCTCGGTTCTAGTTCTGACCACCAGGCCTTCTTCCACCGGGTGCTGACAGGCAGCCAGGAGACTTGTCCTCTCGTGGGCATCCGCCTCAACTGTGCAGACCCGGCAGGCACCGTATGGGTGCAGCTTTTCGTGGTCACAAAGAGTCGGGATAGAAACGCCCGCGCTGCGTGCCGCATCAAGGATGGTCATGCCTTCGCTTGCGATCACCTTTTTTCCATCTATCTGCAAGTTGATTTCACTCATAATTATTATCCTTCTGTTACAACAGTTGGCACAGGTTCTCCGGACAAAATTCTCACCGCGTCAAAAGCAGCCGGACAGACCTCAGCACAGCCTCTGCACTTGGTGCACTTATCCTGATCAATCACATGCACCTGTTTTTTCTCACCCGTAATAGCATCTGCTGGACATTTGCGGAAACAGGCTCCACAGCCCTTACACTTTTCCGGCTCGATATAGAAATCAATCAACTCCTTGCAGGCAAGTGACGGACATCTTTGGTGATTGATGTGCGCGTCATATTCATCCCTGAAGTGTTTTAAAGTACTGAGAACCGGGTTGGGAGCAGTTTTCCCCAGTGCACACATGGATGAGCCCTTAGTGGTCTCGGCCAGTTCCAGGAGCAGGTCGACATCACCCTTCTGCCCTAACCCTTTGGTCATATTGGTCAGGATTTTGAGCATCTGCCGGATACCTTCCCGACATGGGGTGCACTTGCCGCACGACTCGTCACTGAGGAATTCTAGGAAATACCTGGCAATATCGACCAGGCAGATATCCTCATCCATGACGATCATCCCGCCTGACCCCATCATAGCGCCAGCCTTGTTCAACTCGTCAAAGTCAACCTTGGTATCAAGCAGATTTTCGGGGAGGCACCCACCTGACGGGCCACCGGTCTGTACCGCCTTGAACTGCTTTCCACCAGGAACACCGCCGCCAATCTTGAAAATGATATCGCGCAGGGTGGCCCCCATCGGCACTTCGACCAGGCCAGTATTATTAACCTTGCCGACCAGAGAGAAAATCTTCGTCCCCTTGCTGCCATCAGTGCCGATAGAACTGAACGCCTTGGCGCCCTTGTTAATCACCAGCGGTATATTTGCCCAGGTCTCGACATTGTTGATATTGGTTGGCTTGCCCCACAGACCCTTGGTCGCAGGGAATGGCGGCCTGGCGTTCGGCTCGCCTGGTTTGCCTTCCAGAGAGTTGAGAAGCGAGGTCTCCTCTCCACAGATAAAAGCGCCAGCACCGCGATGCACTTTAACGATAAAGTTGAAACCTGAACCAAGGATATTCTCACCAAGAAAACCGTACTCTTCCGCTTTCTTGATGGCGATCTCCAGGTTCTGTACCGCCAGGGGATATTCCTGACGAACGTACACGTAACCCTCATTAGCGCCGATGGCGTAGGCACCGATCATCAGGCCCTCAAGCACGGCGAAAGGGTTTCCTTCCATCACCGAGCGGTCCATATAGGCTCCCGGATCGCCTTCGTCGCAATTGACCACGACATATTTCTGATCCCCGGGGGCCTTACGGGCAAATTCCCACTTAACGCCAGATGGAAATCCAGCACCACCGCGACCGCGCAGCTTGGCTTCTTTGACTTCATCAACGACCTGCTCCGGAGTCATTTCAAAGAGAGACTTTACCAGGGCCTGGTAACCACCGATGGCGAGATAATCATCCAGGTTTTTTGGATCAATTTTCAGGTTGGAGCCTAGGATCAACCGCTCCTGGTTCTTATAGAAAGGGATATCCTCTTCCAGGGTCGTTTTCTCGCCGCTGTTTGGATCGACATAAATCAGCCTTTCAACAACCTTATTCTCCTTGATTGTCTCTGAGATAATCTCGGCGATATCCTCAGGCTGGACTTTGAGGTAACAGATCCCCTGTGGATAAATGACCACGATCGGCCCCTGCTCGCAGAAGCCGTGGCAACCAGTGCGCCTGAAGCTGACATCAGCCGCAACACCCTGCGCTACGATTTCCTGCTCGATGGCCGTCGAAACCTTGTTGCTGCCGGTCGCATGACAGGCGCTGCCTGAGCAGAGGGTAATACAAGGTTTATCCACATCCCGTTGGGAGAGGATCTCCTGACGGAAAGCTTCTAATTCACCAGTTGTATTGATCCTAGGCATATTTAAAATCCTCATTGGCAGGCGCAGAGATTCACAACTTCAGGCGACTCCGCACTCTTCAATTTCTCCAGGGTTTCAGCCGTCTCGACCAGCTTCAGCTTGTTTATCACTTCAGCTGTCTCGGCTTGTACGACGTTGCCATGATATTCGCCGTCAACGACGATAACCGGCCCAAGGGCGCAGCAACCAAGACAACTGACCGTCTCGACACTGAATTGCAGATCTGGATCGGTTTCACCCGGACCGACCCCCGTCACCTCCTCAACCGTAGCGAGGATGTCCTGGGCACCGCGCACATGACAAGCGGTTCCCATGCAGACGTGGATCTCATGACGTCCCTTGGGTGTGAGACTGAAGGTCTTGTAAAAGGTGGTGATGTGCTGGATGCGGCTCATCGGCACAGACAGTTTTTCACTGACCCGATCCAACGCCTCTTTTGGAAGCCAGTTGTTGTCGCTCTGGATGTCCAGCAAGATCTGTATCAGCGAACCGGCTTCGCCACCATAGTTGTCTATAATCTGGTCGATTTTGCCGATATCCATAGTGTCCTCGTTTTCTTTGTAAAGTAAGTACTTTAACTTTGAGCCAAGCCAATCAGCTCGCCACCGCAAAGCGCTTTTCAGCGTCATCGAAACTCACCAGACCAAGTCGCGATGAGTTACTCAAATGTCTGGAAACCTCGTTTGCTTTAATACCGAGAACGTCAGAGATATCACGGGCTGAGAGCGGGTTGTCCCGTAACAGCAGCATAATCCGGCTGATCGCCAGTTTATCGACAATCAATTCCTCAAAGAGTCGGTTGAACTCATCACTAGCGAAGTACTCGTCATATTGCTCCTGTTTGTCAAACCGCACTCGGAGCCGCTCGCGCTCCACCAGTTTGGCGTAAGGGAGCAATTTGGTTACAGCCATCAGATTGAGTTTAAGAGTTTCAGCGTCGAGTCCCTCGCTTTCACCGAGAGGCCCAATCTCTTTGAGCTGTTTACCGAAATCGTTCATTACCTCGGCGTAACGTGTGCCTTCTGATGCAGAAATCCATTCAAGTCGCAGCCGTTTCGGATTAATGCCGATCCGTTCAAGCAGCTTACGGCCGAAATGCATATTGAACAGGGCGTCGTAGTTGCCTTCAGTCACGTAATGACATTCGCCTAACCAACAACCGCCGATAAAGACGCCGTCCGCACCTTTAGAGAGTGCACGCAGAACAAATTCAAGATCGACACGACCGGTACACATGACCCGGATAATCTTTGTTTCAGTACTATATTGTTGTCTGGAAACTCCAGACAGGTCCGCAGCTCCGTACGCTCACCACGTGCACAAGAAACCGATGACATTGGGTGTAAATTCAAATCCGGCAGACATGTTTACCTCCTTCCAAACGACTAATTCGTTTTTTCGGGGAGTGGAAACGCCCCGTCAATTTGAGCAAAAAGCTCATCATCAGTGTAGTGTTTCAAGTAAATTGCTCCGGTCGGACATTTTGCATTGCAGAGTCCGTCACCTTTACAGAGAACCGCCTCCACCCGGGCCTTTTTGCCCTGTGGCGTATCGACTAAGGTAATAGCGTTGTAGTTGCAGGAGGTGACGCAGGCGCCGCAGGAGATGCAGTCATGCTCGTTAACATCGCAAACCGCACCGGAAGCGGTGACCGTATCGCCAGCAAGGATACCGATGGCGCGCCCCGCTGCCCCATAGGCCTGGCTGATAGTTTCGCTGATGTACTTGGGATACTGGGCAGCGCCACAGAGGAATACCCCGTCGGCGGCGAAATCGACCGGGCGCAGCTTGACGTGCGCTTCCTGGAAGAAGCCATCCGGGTTGAACGAGGCCTTGAACATCCGCGCCAGATCGCGACTCGATTCGGCCGGAACCGTTGCTGTTGCCAGAGCGACCAGGTCGGTCTCCAGTTCCAGTTTGTGTCCAAGGACCGGATCGGTGACGGTAACAGTCAGGCCGTTGCCACTCGCCTTAACGACCGGCTGGTCCTCCGGCACGAAACGGATGAACTTGATGTCCTTGTCCGCCGCCTCGCGGTAGTAATCTTCCTTGAAGCCGTAGGTGCGCATATCGCGGAATAGAATGTGGATGTCAATAGCCGGGTTGATCTCTTTCAGCTTCAGGGCGTTCTTGACCGATTGGCCGCAACAGACGCGGCTGCAGTAGTTGTTCTCTTCATTGCGGCAGCCGACGCACTGGATTATGACCAGACTCTCGGCAGCAGTGACTTTCTCATTGTCGGAGACGATTTCACCTTCCAGTTCCAGCAGAGTCATGACCCGGTCGCTTTCACCGTAGAGGTATTCAACGGGTTTATATTCATCGGCGCCGGTGGCGAGAATGGCAATGCCGTGGGTGACCTCCCTGATCCGCCCTTTGGTATCGACTGTGGTGACAAAATTACCGACATAACCAGAGACGGCAGTAATCGCCGAATCGCAGGCAATGCGGATCAACGGATTGCGGTAGACCTTGCTGATCAACTCGTTGAGATGGGTCTGTACATCCATGCCTTCGAGGGTGTAATGGATACGCCGCGCCATGCCACCAAGGTCGCTATCCTTTTCGATCAAGTAAACCTCGAAGCCCTGCTCAGCCAAGTTCAGCGCACTGGTCATTCCTGCCAAACCGCCACCGACCACCACCGCGGACTTATTGACCGGCAATTCGAACTCCTGCAGAGGCTGCAGATGCGCGGCTCTCGCCACAGACATGCGGATGATATCTTTCGACTTTTGGGTGGCGCTCTCTTTCTCGCGCGAATGGACCCAGGAGCAGTGCTCACGGATATTCGCCATCTCGAAGAAATACTGGTTAATACCCGCCTCACGGCAGGTATCACGGAACAACGGTTCATGTGTCCGTGGGGTACAAGCCGCCAGAACCAGCCTGTTGAGCCCTTTCTCCGCAATTGCATCGGCGATCTGCTGGGCATTCTCAGTCGAACAGGCAAAGAGGTTCTCGCCGGCCCAGGTCACGTTCGGCAGGGTTGAAGCGTATTCGACCACCGCCGGGATATCGACCACCCGGCCGATATTGGCGCCGCAGTGACAGACAACCACACCGATTTTCGGTTCCTCTTCGGAGGTATCACGTTCCTCGGGGTAGACCCGCTCGCGGCTCAACTTACCACGACGGGCGTTGAGTAACTGGCCAACCAAAGCATCGGCGCCGCTGGCAGAAACCACCGACTCGGGAATATCCATCGGTCCCTGGAAAGCGCCGCTGACAAAAACGCCCTCGCGACTGGTCAGAATCGGATTATTTGGGATCGTTTTGCAGAAGCCGTGCTCGTTGAGTTCGATATCGAAGGTCTTAGAGAGCCCCTCGACATTTTTCGGTGGGTTGAGGCCAACCGAGAGCACGACCAGATCGAATTCCTCTTCCTTAACCCCGTCATCGAGGGTCGAGTAGCGAATAGTGACATTGTTGGTGACCGGGTCCTCTTTGCTGACGGTGACGTAGCTGCGAATAAAGCGCACGTCGTCAAGCTTTTCGGCGCGCTGATAGAAGCGCTCAAAATCCTTGCCGTAGGCGCGGATGTCGTTATGAAAGATGGTGGCGTCGAGACCGGTGTCGTGGTCTTTGGCCAGGATCACCTGTTTCTGGGTGTAGGTACAGCAAACCGCTGAGCAGTAGCTATTGCCACCTTCAATAACCTGTCGGGAGCCGACGCACTGAATCCAGGCGATTTTCTTCGGATGAGTCAGGTCAGAGGGGCGCCGCACCTCCCCTTCGTAAGGGCCGGTAGAGCAGAGGATGCGCTCAAAATCGAGGCTGGTGACGACGTTCTCCATCAAACCGTAACCAAAGTCGTTGCGCAGTTTCGGATCAAAGGTGTCAAAACCGGGCGAAAGCACAATCGCGCCGACCTCAATCTCAAACTGTTCCGGTTTCTGGTGCAAATCTATCGCGTTGGTCTTGCATACGCCTACGCAGATCTGGCACTTGCCCTCTTGCAGGTAGAGACAGGTCGCCTCATCGACATAAGTGACCAGCGGTACCGCCTGCGAGAAGTAGATATGTATCGACTTGTTCTCGGAAAGTTCCTGGTTGAACGGATCGGGTATCTTGACCGGACAGTAGTCAACGCAGATATTACAGCCGGTACATTTCTCTTCAATAACATAACGAGGCTTTTTAGTCAGAGTTACCTTGAAGTCGCCCGCCTCACCTTCAACGCGGTCAACTTCGGTATAGGTGATGATCTCGATGTTTGGATTGCGCGCACATTCGATGAACTTGGGTGACTCGATACACATGGAGCAGTCATTACTGGGAAAAGTCTTGTCCAGTTGTGACATCTTGCCGCCAAGCGCTGGCGACTTATCAACCAGATAGACACGGAACCCCGAGTCAGCAAGATCAAGAGCGGCCTGAATACCGCTGATGCCACCACCGACAACCAGCACGTCGCCTATTTTTCTCTCTGCGGAGGTATCAAAGGGGAGTATTTCGACTGGATTGCTTGCCATCAGTTTTCCTTTGTCTAAAGAGCTTCCAGGATGATTTCGGTGATGTCCTTGATCTCCAAGGTGTCACCCTCATCAAGGTCCAGGCTGCTATCTGTAAAATTGGTGATGCAATAGGGGCACGAAGTAACCAAAACTTCAGCACCAGCATCAACAGCCTGGCGAACGCGCAGGTCTGAGAATCTGTCTTCTTTGGGCGTTTCCATCCAGATCCGACCGCCGCCGCCACCACAACAAAGGCTTTTTTCACGGCTATCGACCATCTCGCTCATCTCCAGACCAGTCACCTGCTGGAGAAGTTCACGCGGCTCATCGTAGATACCATTATGGCGACCCAGGTAGCATGGATCATGATAGGTGACTTTCCTGGCGTATTCACCAGTCAGCTTAAGACGACCCGAATTGACCAGCTCGTTGATATATTGGGAAATAAAAATCACTTCGAAGTTGACCATAAACTCGGGATATTCGTTTTTGAAGCTGTGGTAACAATGTGGCGAAGAGACCACGACCTTCTTCACACCATGATCGATAAATTCCTTGATATTTTCCTTGGCAAGACGCTTGAACAGATCTTCATTGCCAGTTTTGCGGATACTTTCACCGCAGCAGCTTTCCTTGGAGCCAAGGATCCCAAAATCGACTCCGGCCTTATTCAGGAGAGTGGCCGTGGCGACCGCCACTTTTCTCATCCTCGGGTCATAGCTTAAGTAACATCCGGTGAAATAGAGAACTTCCATCCCTTCGGTATAGGTTTTTACAGGCAGATCTTTAGCCCATTCCGCCCGCATTTCCTTGTCTCCACCAAGAGAGTTACCCTCGGAGGTCAGGTTGGCGACCACTGTCTGGATAGGACCGACATTACCCGGATAGACGTCATATTCAGCGCCGAGTTTACGTAAGGCGACTCCAGCGGTAATCTGATCGACTCCCCTGGGGCAGTTATCGACACAGGTTTTACAGGTGGTGCAGCGCCACATCTCTTCCTGCTCAATCTCGGTCAAACCGAAGGTCGCCTGACGGATGATCTTGCGCATACTGAAATCCCGCACCCGGTTCCATGGGCAGACAACGTCACAACGTCCGCATTGGTAGCAATACTTGAATGAGTCGCCACCCTGCTCTTTTATAACCTCGATGATTTCTTTTTCAGGGGCTACGGTATCCACGTTAGTACTTATCCTTTGGTCGGTTTCGATGTTTTGGAAATCTGTGCAACGATATCAGCGACTTTATCAATGCCATGCTTGTTGATGAGTGATTCCAGGCCGACCTCAACCTCTCCCTGCAGCACTTCTGGTCCGTCGACATCCACTTCTCGCTCCTCAAAAATCAGAGCATCAGCCAGACACCACTTGACACACAAAGGCTCATCTTCGCCTTCACACATATCGCATTTGAGTGGCAGACCGGAGTCAGGCTCTTTGAACAGGTCTCTGGATGGACAAGAGGCCCTGCAGAAAGCACACTCGTCGTATTCCTTGCCATCGATGATATATTTATCCCGGCCGGCACATTCAGCGACCGTATATTCACCGGCATAAACAGGCACGTAGACGTCACGCAGCGGCTCACGCGTCACCCGGATACGCGATCTTTCCGGATTATTACTGCTATATTTCGGCGAAGCGTGAAATGAGGAGCAGATGACCTCACAGGCTCGGCAACCGTTGCATTTACTGATGTCAATTTTTATCGTCTTTATGGTTTTCTTTTCGCTTTTCAAGGCTCACGCCCTCCACTCTACAGGTTCTCCGAAGTCTCTTTAGGCTGAAGTATCTTCGACAGGCAACTCCTCGTCATCAGACAAGATGCCCCTCTTGAAAAATTCATCACTGACATAATCCAAACCTAATTCATGTAAAGACTCTTTGGTCGGGATTCCATCATTATTCCACCCCTTGAGTTTGTAATAGGCATCCAGGAGCTCCTCTTCAAGTTCAGGGAATCTTTTCTTCCAATGGTTCGCAGGCGGCTTCTCATCTTTTCGCCGCATTCCTCTGGCTATGTTGAAAGCACGAACTAAAGTCCGATATCTTTTAGCCGCTTGTGTGAGTTTGGCCTGATCCATCTCGATCCCGGCCCCAGAAGAGATAAACTTCGGGTAATTGTGGATATGATACGGAGGTTTTAAAGGAAAGGACGACAGACCGGCACACTGCCCAAGAGCATCATCGATGTAGTGCATGGTCTCTTGCCAATCGACAATGTCACATGACATTTCAACCGTTGGATAATAGGGGTTTGAGTATTCACCGCGAAATTCCCAGTCGAGCAAAATCTGCTTGAACTTTTCATGCGGGACCTGGATCCAATCGGAGACAAAAGCTTCTCGCTCCTCTTTGGTCGCAAAGGGTGCCTGAGGGAACTGCCCTTCTATCTGGGTAATATTGAATTTTTCTCCGGTCGCGTACATAAGGAAATAAACCGGGTTCAGCATCGACAGTTTCAGAGGCAACTGCTCGGTTTTCTTGATATTGTTATGCGCATAGGCGTCTGCGCCGTTACCAATCTCTTTGGCCGCCCAATAGGTTCCATTGGCCAGAACATCGCCGATGCCTTCGCGTCGGACAATTTTATCCAGCAGATAGTAGAACCGGCCTTCGCTGTCCTCCGGCATGCCGGGAAAATCTGAATCCGACAATATGCCGTTTTCCAAAAGTTCGAGAGCAAAGGCCATAACTTGTGGAGCGGAAAATCCATCCACTCCATATTCAGTAGCTTTCTGAGCAATACTTAAACCAAAATCCAGGTCTGAAAAAGCTCCCATGGTATAGGTCAGTTTGGTGAAGCATTTCATCATATAGGTTGGAAGACCTGGCATGGAGATGGTTGCACCGCATTCCATCGGACAGTTAAAGCAACTGACCAGACGTGTACGAGCCTTTTCCATCGTCTCTGTCCACTCTTTTTCGATCTCTTCATTCCAGTAATCTTTTTTGCGGACACGAGAGTTCCCCCACATGAAATTCTCTGTATGCCACTTTTCATCATGGACTTTCATCTCTTGCGGAGAGCCAAGTCCGGCCAAGATGGGCATGACTCCCGGGATAGGGTTGCCTTCCCGTTTCTTTATATACTCAAGAACCTCACCACAAAGACCGATATATTCAGCAGGCTCAGCAAGGGTGACATCCTTGGTGCCACGAACAACGACTGCCTTGACCCCTTTATCTCCCATAACAGCGCCGATACCGCCACGACTGGCACTCGACCTACCCTGCTCAATAGAAGCATAATAAACCCGGTTTTCACCAGCCAGGCCGATAGCAGAGACCTGGGCTTTAGGCTCATTCAACTCCTCCTTGATCAGCTCTGCAGTTTCAATAGCGCCCTTACCGCGCAGATGAGTGGCGTCACGGATTTCCACCTTATCGTCATTTATCCACAAATAAACCAGACTGGGAGACTTGCCGCTAAGAATCACTTTGTCATAACCAGCATATTTCAATTCTGGGGCCCAGAACCCACCCATCATTGAAAAAGCCATCAACTCGGACTGAGGAGAAATGGTGGAGACAATAGTACGATTACAACCGGTCGCCGGCGTACCGCATAAAAGGCCGGTGCCGAAGATCAGAATATTATCCGGAGAAAAAGGCTCTGTCTCGGGTGGTACCCTGTCCCAGAGGATCTTGGTATTCGTTCCCAGCCTGTCTCTTATACACATCTCCGAGCCCACGAGA
>JAAXQF010000135.1 GCA_012974435.1 Desulfuromonadales bacterium
TTAAGCCACGTAGTTACAACTATGTGACTCAAGACATGCCTTGCTGGCACAAAAAATTACGGCGTTGTATTTACGTCATTTCATCATTGACACGACACTAGGGTGACATGAACCTTTTTTATCCCGGTATTCTTCTGACGGTTGTCTTGCTCCTGATTGCTGGCGTTCTTGTGCGGAGGAACCGTCAGCGTCGTTATTCCCTGGCAAAGCCATTCCCAGGTGAATGGGCCGAGATTATCCAGAGGAACCTCCCGCCTTATCTGAAGCTGTCAGACGAGATGCAACGTCAGGTACAGCAGTACACGCAGGAGTTTCTTTATGATAAATCCTTTGAAGGCTGTGGTGGCCTGGTACTGGATGATGAGATTAGGGTGACCATTGCCTCTCAGGCCAGTCTGTTGTTGCTCAATCGCAAGGTGCGTTGTTACCCAAAGCTCTGCTCGGTGCTGGTTTATCCGAGTACTTATGTCGCCAGAAACGAGAATGACGAAAAATCAGTTCGTCTTGGTGAATCGTGGAAGAGTGGCGCGGTTGTTCTGGCCTGGGACAGCGTAAAACGCGGAGCAGCTAATTTTGCAGATGGTCATAACCTGGTGATTCACGAGTTCGCTCACCAACTTGATCAGGAGGATGGCTCTGGTGACGGTGCTCCCATTCTTGCTGGTCCTTCTCGCTACGCGCCTTGGGCGCGAGTCTTGTCGGAGGAATATGCTCGGCACTGCAAGCGGGTCGGCAGTGGCAAGAAGAGCGTTATGGACGCCTATGGTGCAGTTAACCCTGCCGAATTCTTTGCCGTGGCTTCCGAGACTTTTTTTGAGAAGCCGCGACAATTGAAAATGAAACATGCTGAGTTGTACGATGAATTGCAGCAGTTCTATCAGGTTGATCCTTTGGAGTGGACTTAGCCGCCATTTTTTGCATGAATGCAAAGAAAAATATATCCGGGTTTGCAAATCTGCAAACCAGTCAAATATAAACCGACCTTTGTTGGCTTATATATTCTCTCAAATACTTGTAATCATAGTATAAAGTAAGAGGTTTCGTTTTTTAGAACAATGGTATGAAACTTGCCTTAAGAGATGTGCGTTATTGCAATCCATACTAACTGGAGGTCTCTTATGAAGGCATGTATCAATGGCAATTGGTTGGCTTATGATGATGTTGGCTGCGGTCCAGCCGTGATCCTGATCCACAGTTTTCCACTCTGTCGCCAAATGTGGCAAGCTCAGATCGAAGCTCTGTCGGGGCAGGGCATGCGGGTTGTCGCTCCTGATTTAAGGGGCTTTGGTGAAAGTGTTTGTGCCGAAGAAAGCTTTAGTCTCACCGCTTTGGCCGACGACATCAATGCTCTGATGAGTTATCTCGGTATTGGCCGTGCTGTCATGGTTGGCATCTCAATGGCCGGGGGGATTCTCCTCGACATGTTGGAACGTTATCCCCAACGGGTTGCCGCAACCTGCTTTTTGTCGCCAGCGATGCAGCCCAGCGATGCAGTTGAGCAAGTACGTCGGTTCGATCTGGCCGAACTGGTTCGTGAAGGACATCGCCCTACAGCAATAGATAATCTTTGCGAACGGCTCCTCTCAGGGCAGCCTTCAGATGCTAAGCGGAACTTGACCAGTCAACTCCGCGACTGGATGGAGGTCCCTTCTGATGCTACGTTGGCAGGAGCGCTTGCTTCACGGCCGAAACGGCTCAGTTATCGTGATGAGAGTCAGCTATATCCCGTCCCGACGTTGATCATGACTGGAGCCCGGGACAGGGTCATGTCGGTAC
Organism: Desulfuromonadales bacterium; assembly: GCA_012974435.1. Taxonomy (GTDB): domain Bacteria; phylum Desulfobacterota; class Desulfuromonadia; order Desulfuromonadales; family BM103; genus M0040. The sequence goes on from JAAXQF010000135.1 coordinate 1,777, forward strand.
TTAAACAGTCCGGTCCAGAAAATGGCCTTCGCCACGTCGTTAATGATGCCGGACATCTGATTAACCTGGAAGCCCCGCTTGAGGTCAATAGGATCTTGATCGGTTTTCTGCAGAGCCTGAGTAATGTCAAGCTGCATCATCCCCGTTTACAGAGGGTGGCATAGGAAGAGTCACTATCAGTGACTTGATTGCTTCTGAATAAGAGAAAAGGCTGCCTTGAGGGGCAGCCTTTTGTTAATTTGCTTTTTCCTGAACCCATTCGCCGGCGTCTTCCACGTCTTTGCCGAGGCCCTTCATGGTTTCACAGGCAGACAGGGTGAATACCATGAAACCTAGCGCCAGAACCAGACAGATTCTTTTCATAATTTACTCTCCTTCTTTTCTGCTTTAGATTTATTCCTATCTTCGCACCACATCTCAATAAACAGAAGTGTGACGCCTATAGTGATTGCCGAGTCGGCGACATTGAAGGCTGGCCAGTGGTAGCGTTGCCAGAAGACGTCAAGGAAGTCAATGACTTCGCCGAGCCGGATACGGTCGATCAGGTTGCCGAAGGCTCCGGAAAAAACCAGAGACAAAGCAAAAAATGCCAGCTTCTGGTCTTCTCTGAGGCGCTTGATATACCAGAGGATGCCGAGCATGGCAATGATTGATACGGTGATGAAGAAGGGGATGCGGATAGCATTGTCGGAGAGGATGCCGAAGGCTGCCCCCTTGTTGCGGACATAGGTCAGGTGGAAAAAACCACGGATTACCGGCACCGTTTCGTGGAGGCGGAAGTTGGCGTCCACGTACAGTTTGCTTGCCTGGTCAAGAATCAAAAGAACCAGACTGATGGCCGATAATGTGTAATACCTTTTCATAGGTTCTCGTCCCTCGTCCCGCGTTCCGTTTGCCTTCAGGCAATAGCCTGAAGACAACGGTGGCAGATCTCGGGGTGATCATCATGGTCACCAACTGTTGTGGCATAGTTCCAGCAACGTGAACATTTTACGCCATCGGCCTTACTGACGCGGATCTTCAACGCAGGCAAGTTCTCCCCCGTACTAGCGTTTGCCAGGCTATCTGTCACTTCAACTTGAGAGACAATCAACAGGGAGGCCAGCTGTGCCGACTCTTGCTTAAGCAGGTCGGCCAGGTCGCCATCGGCAGCGAGTTCTACTCGCGCGTCAAGAGAATGGCCGATGATCTTCTCTGCACGGGCCAATTCAAGAACTTTGGCAACGTCACTGCGAACAGCCCGGATGCGTTCGTACTTTTCTTCCAGGGCATTATCGATAAGGCTAGCTTCGAAGCTTGGGAACTCGGCCAGGTGGATACTCTCTTCACGCTCTCCAGGCATGAAGCCCCAGATTTCTTCTGCTGTGAAGGAGAGAACCGGAGCCATGATGAGGGTCAGCGCTTCGAGAATGCGGTACATGGCGGTCTGGGCACTGCGGCGTTCCAGGCTCTCGGTCGGCGAGGTGTAGAGCCGGTCCTTGAGTACGTCGAGGTAAAAAGCGCTCATATCGACAGAACAGAAGTTGTGCACGGCGTGATAGAGCACGTGGAAATCGTAAGAATCGTAGGATTTCAGAACGCGATTGACCAGTTCTTCCAGACGGGAAAGAGCCCAGCGATCAATCTCGAGCAGGTCCTTGTCGGCCACCGTGTCGGTGGCCGGATCGAAATCATGGATGTTGCCCAGGATGTAACGTGCCGTGTTACGGATGCGTCGATAAGCTTCTGAAACCTGCTTGAGGATTGCGTCGCCGACGCGGGTGTCGTTGCGGTAATCCTGGGTGGCCACCCAGAGGCGTAGGATCTCGGCGCCGTATTGTTTAATGACTTTTTCCGGAGCGATGACATTGCCGACCGACTTGGACATCGGGCGACCTTTCTCGTCGAGCACGAAGCCGTGGGTCAGAACGGCTTTGTATGGTGCTGCGTCACGGGTGCCGACCGAGGCGAGCAGGCTGGAGTGGAACCAGCCGCGATGCTGGTCGCTGCCTTCAAGGTAGAGATCGGCCGGTGTCTTGAGTTGTTCTTTCTTCTCCACGACCGCGGCATGCGAAACACCGGAGTCGAACCAGACATCGAGAATGTCCATTTCCTTACGGAAGTCATCATGGCCGCAACTCGGGCAGACGGTGCCGTCCGGCATGAGCTCTTTGGCTTCTTTTTCGTACCAGATGTCGCTGCCCGTCTCTTCGAAAAGGTCGGCGACATGGTGCATGATCTTGCCATCGGCCAGGGCTTCATCGCATTTGCCGCAATAGAAGACCGTGATCGGTACGCCCCAGCTGCGCTGGCGGCTGATGCACCAGTCGGGACGAGTTTCGATCATGTTGTAAATTCGGTCGCGTCCCCAATGCGGGATCCACTGCACATCGTTGATGTGGTCAAGTGCTTTCTGACGAAGTTGATTCGCTTCCATGGAGATGAACCACTGCTCGGTAGCCCGAAAGATGATCGGTTTTTTACAGCGCCAGCAGTGGGGGTAGCTGTGTGAAATCTTGTCCTCGCCGAGCAGCGCACCAACTTCTGCCAACTTAGCGCTGACCTGAGGATTGACGGCCGGAACTTTCTCCTTGCCGAAGAACTCAAGATCCTCACGGTAACGACCATAGTCGTCAACCGGGTTATAGATTTCGAGACCGTAGCGCAGGCCGGTCTGGTAGTCATCTTGGCCATGCCCGGGGGCGGTATGTACGCAACCGGTTCCTGCTTCAAGGGTGACGTAATCGCCGAGGACCAGCAGTGAAGCACGGTCGTAGAAAGGGTGACGGCACTCTTTCTTCTCGAAGACATCGGCCTGAAAGGTTTTGACGATTTTAAAATCAGTGATGTTGAGTTCGGCCAGAACCTGAGCGTGCAGACCTTCTGCCATGACCAGCAGTTCAGCACCGGTGTCGATGGCGACGTAGGGAAGCTCAGGATGAAGGCAGACGGCCAGGTTGGCCGGAATTGTCCAGGGGGTCGTTGTCCAGATAACGAAAGACAAAGGCTTACCAGCAAGCTCGTCAAAGCCTGCAGGCAGTTCGTCCTGGTATGGGAACTTGACGAATATCGATGGCGAGGTGTGGTCTTCGTACTCAACCTCGGCTTCCGCCAGGGCGGTTACGCAAGAGGAACACCAGTGAATCGGTTTGCGTCCCTTGTAGAGGCCATCTCGTTCGGCAAAGCGCGCAAGTTCACGAGCGGTTGCCGCTTCGTAATCGGGGGTCATGGTCAGGTAGGGATGTTGCCAGTCACCGAAGATGCCGAGACGGCGGAATTCATCACTCTGGATGTCGACCCATTCTTTGGCGTATGTGCGGCACTCTTTGCGAACCTCGGCCTTGGTCATCTCCCGCTTTTTCTTACCCAGCTTCTGATCAACTTTCAGCTCGATCGGCAGACCATGGCAATCCCAGCCGGGGACGTAAGGCGCTGAATGTTGCCATTGGCATAAGGAGGGCCGTCGTGCAGAGTGAAGTTGGGCTTCTCCTGGTTCGGCTCGCTAAGTTTGCGGTCGAGTTCCAGTTCGGTCCAGCGTTGCATGATTTCCGGTTCGCGTTGTGGCAGGTTGCCACGCATCGGGAAATCGGTTGCCGGAAGATTAAGCGTCTCTTTGTAGTCCATATTCAGCCTCGCAGGCCCCCTTTTCGGTGCAGATTTGAACACCGCAACTTATCAAAATGGCTGAATAAGTCAAGGTAAATCAGGGGATTGAGCTGAGGCAGAACCTCTAAACAAGGGCTTTTGCTAATTGAGCCTGTCTCTTGGTCAGGAGGCTTGCTGGGCGTTCTGGTAAGGCTGGTCGCAAAGTTGTAAGAGACTTTGCCGCAAGAGCTCCGAGATGCTGATGCCGGACTCTTCGGTCAGGTGCTGCAGGGTTTACATTTCACCTGCGTTGACGCGGCAGGCGTAGCTTGGGTTCCAAAACGGCAGAGTTTGCAAATTGGGCATCCGTTGCAAAGTGGTTTTCTCTTTCTGCAACAGGTTTTGGCCAGTTGTACGATTAGTGCGTGGTATTCGTTGAAGAGAGCGACGTCTTCGGGGAGTGCTTGCATAAAGATCTGTCGAACCTCAGCATATGTCTCGTCACCCTGCAAGACTCCGACGCGCTCGAAAATGCGTCTGGTGTAGGCATCAACGACAAACGAAGGCCGACATGCAGCGTAAAGGAGGATAGAATCTGCGGTTTCTGGGCCGATTCCGGGCCTGGCAAGTAGTCTTTCCCTGGCTTCATCAAGAGGTCCGCTGCAAAAATCGTTTAAGTTGCTTTGCCATTCCGTTGCCAGATATCTGGAAAGATTTTGCAGTCGGTTTGCTTTCTGCCGGAAAAAACCTGAGGGCTTGATTAACTCCTCGAGCCGATCAATCGGGATGTCAGACAATTTGTCAGGAGAAAGAGTCTGCTCTTCTTTAAGATTGGCTATAGCCCGTTCTACATTGGTCCATGCCGTGTTTTGAGTGAGGATGGCACCGATAACAACTTCGAAGGGACTGTCTGCAGGCCACCAGTTGAGTGGTCCGAAGTGATCGAGCAAGGTCCGGTATAGGCGCAGCAATTCTGTCTCTATTGGTTTAGGCATGGTGGTTGTGGAGGACGTTGGTCATCCCTATGGTTTTGTACTGGTTTGAGTGGGTGGGTTAATTGAGGTCCACACCGAAGGCCGGTGCTTTCGGCAAAGAGATGCAGAATGTTGCGCCCCCACCGGGAGTTTGTTCAACCCAAGCCTGGCCCTGGGAGCGCAAGGCAATTTTACGAACAATGGCGAGGCCGACACCGGTGCCCCGTTGTCCCTTGGCCCTTTTGCCACGGGAAAAAATGTCGAAAATGGTTTCCCGTTCCTTATTAGGAACGCCCGGACCGTAATCGCGAACGAAATAGGTCGTACTCTTGTCTTCATCCCAGCTGCCGACTTCAATAGCGCCACTTTCTTTCGGGACATAGCGGCTGGCGTTGCCTATCAAGTTGATGAAAATCTGGTAAACGAGGGTTTCCGGAAGCCACGTCTGGGGGAGTTTCTCGGCAATGATCTCCGGCATTTCCTTTTTGTTGACGCCTAGTTCACGGATAACTTCGTCGATGATCATATTAACGTCTGTTGGATGATCGCCTGCTTTGATATGGCTGACCTGAGCCAGATCCAGAAGGTCGTCCAGGAGGGCGATTGCCCGCTCACTCTGACATTCAACTTCACCAAGAATCTGTAAAATCTGTTCGTCGAAGACTTCGCTGTAGGTTATGCTCAGGAAGTCCATGTACGTGACTACAGGAGCGAGAATGCCGCGCAGATCGTGGGAAATTGAATGGGCAAAAGCATCCAGTTCACGATTGGCTTCTTTCAGGTCGTCTTCAGCTTTTTTGCGTAGGGTAATATCTCTGCAGACTGCTAGTTTCTGCCTGATGCCATCTTCTGCCGGCAATGGTGAATGTACAATTTCGTAGGTTCTCTCTTGCATGCCGAGCTTGCGTTCGTCACGGACCGTGCGGTTCTTGAAGACCTTGTCCATAGGGCACCAGGAGCAGACCGATTTTTCGTTGTGAAGGACGTCGTGGCAAGTTTCTCCAACGCGATCCCCAAAAGACTCCTGCATGGCACGGTTCATAAAGGTGAGCTTGAGGTCTTCATTGGCGATGTAGGCCATGTCGTCCATGTTGTCAAGGACGATACGGAAGCGTTGTTCGCTCTTCTTGAGTTCCTCTGTGCGAGCCTTGACCCTGACCTCCAGCGTCGCCGCCTGCTCGCGCAATGATTCTTCCAATGCGTACTGTTGAGAAATATCATTGAACGATTCGATACCGCCGATAATTTCACCCTCAGTGTCGCGCAGAAACTCTATGTTCTTGATCAGGTGAATTGTCTCGCCCGACTTGGTAACGATGGTGCATCTGCCACCGATAATTGGCTTAGGGATGTCGGTGTGATAAAGTCCACATCTTTCATCACAGGGAATCCCTTGCAAAAAAGAACAGTGCTGCCCGACGGCTTCCTCGGCGCCATAGCCGGTGATATGCTCTGCTGCAGGATTCCAGTAGACAATCTGCATCTCTGTGTCGACGACAAATAAGCCGCTGGGTATGGTACTCAGGGCTTGCTCAAGGGAGAGGCTTTTTATGATGGCGCTGGCTTTTGACATAGGACGATAAATCCTCAAAAAAATATTTTATCACTAATGGTCTGTGCGTCACAATCCCCGATTTTCAAGCTCGTCCGATCACGGCAACCTGAACTTCAGCAATTTTGTTTTTCATAAGAACTCTGCAACATTCACGTACGGTTTCACCTGTCGTCATGACATCATCGACCAGTAAGATGTTTCGTGCAGAGGTTGTTGTGGTGACTATGAAAGCGTTGCGCAGGTTACTTCTTCTCTCTGCGGCGGTCAGCCCTTGCTGTGGTGGTGTTTTAAGGGTGCGTTGTAAAAGCGTGGTGTCGATAGGAACCTGCATCTTTTTGGCCAGTGGTCGAGAGATTTCAAGCGCCTGGTTGTAGCCACGTTTTTTCAAGCGACAGGGGTGTAAGGGGACCGGAATAATACAATCTGGCTTGAAGCTAACTTCTGCAGAATCAAGTGCTTTGCCGAGAAGTTTCCCAAGAGGCTGTGCCAGGTTGACCTGATTGCGATATTTGAGCTGATGGATGGCGTCTTTGACACGCTCCTGGTAGGAACAGGCCGCGTGGACGATTGAAAAAGCAGGTGGTCTCTGCAGGCAAGTTGCGCAGAGATGTTGTGATGAAGTTCCAGGAAAAGGTTGGCAGCAACAACTGCAGTGTGAGTTCCCCAGAGGCGGCATGGTTGCCTGGCATTCTGCACAGAATGCCTGCGGGTCACACCCCGGCGGCAGAAGCTGTCCGCAGAGCAGGCAAGCCGGTGGCAGAAACAGGTCTACACCTGCCGATAGTGCACGACGCAAGTTGGTCCACATGGATCCCCCCCCCAGAGGTATGACAACTCATTACACTTTATGAAATAAGGTTCTTGCCTGTCATCTCAGCAGGAACTTCGAGGCCCAGCAGATTGAGAATGGTGGGTGCAATATCAGCAAGGATGCCGGGCTGAAGACTGGCCTCACCTTGGTCAGAAGCAACGAAGATGAGTGGTACCCTGTTAGCTGTGTGCGCGGTATGAGGCGTGCCGCTTTCGTCGAGCATCTTTTCGCAATTGCCATGGTCAGCTGTTATCAGGGCACAGCCCCCCGCCGCCAGCAGGGCATCAATAACTCGGCCCGCGCAGTGGTCAACCGTCTCCATGGCCGTGATTGCCGCTGGCAGAACTCCTGTATGGCCCACCATGTCAGGGTTGGCAAAGTTCAGGATAATCAGATCATAGTGTTCTGATTGAATACGACGAATAACCTCTTCGGTGACTTCAGGAGCGCTCATCTCGGGCTTCAGGTCGTAGGTGGCGACTTCTTTGGGCGATGGAATCAGCGCACGATCTTCGTTGCTAAAAGGAGCTTCGATGCCACCGTTGAAGAAGAAGGTGACGTGGGCATATTTTTCTGTCTCGGCAATCCGCAACTGGTTCATCCCAGCGTCTGCAATAACTTCGCCAAGAATTTTGGGGTAACTTGCGGTGCTATAGGCGACCGGCAGGTCAAATGTCTCATCGTATTCAGACAGGCAGACGAAAGCTGAGAGCTGAGGTGCTTGCACGCGTTCAAACTCATTGAAGTCTGGTTGTGTGAAAGGACGGGTGATCTCTCTGGCTCGATCTGCGCGGAAATTGAAAAAGATGATGCCATCCTGATCATTGATGCGGCCGACCGGTGTGCCATTTTGTTGGATGACCTGTGGTTCGACAAACTCATCGGTTTGACCGGCCGCGTAGGCGGCTTCGATCGCCTCCGAGCTTGAATTGATTGCATGCCCCTGGCCGAGGGCCATCGCCTTCCATGCTCGCGATACACGGTCCCAGCGATTGTCGCGATCCATGGCGTAGTAGCGGCCGATGACGGTTGCCACCTGACCGTGTTGGATGCGCTTTATTTCTGTTTCGAGTTGTGCGAGATAATCTGCACCACTCTGTGGAGGTGTGTCACGACCATCCATAAAAGCATGGACACAGACTTCAACGCCCTGGCGTTTAGCCAGTTCGATCAAGGCGTAGAGGTGGGTGTTGTGCGAATGGACGCCACCGTCTGACAGCAACCCCATTAGATGGAGTTTGCCGCCAGTTTTGTGAATCTTCTGCAGAGCTTCGAGCAGGACCTGGTTGGTAAAGAAATCTCCCTCGGCAATACTTTGAGTGATGCGGGTCAGGTCCTGATAGACGATACGGCCGGCGCCGATATTGAGGTGTCCGACCTCCGAGTTGCCCATCTGACCTTCAGGCAGGCCGACATTGAGTCCCGAGGCATTCAGCCAGGACGATGGGTAGTTCTGAAAGAGATCATCCAGGCGTGGAGTCTTTGCCAGGCAGACGGCGTTGTTTTCGCAACTTTCGTTGATTCCCCAACCGTCAAGGATGATCAGTGCAACCGGTTTTTTCATGCACCTGCCCATTCTTTGCGCTCACCGTGATGGATAACCATCTTGTCGAGAGCCAGAGGACGTGCATCCTGGATCAGCTTGCGGTCGACCAGGCTGCTTGTATTCCATTCGCCACAGGATGGGCAACGGCTGTTCCATTCGGCAGAAACGTTCTGACACTTTTCGCAGACGAAGTTCAGGTGCAGGCGTTTGGAGATGCCGAGAGCCTTTTTGTATTCACTGATTGCCTGTTCTGGCTCGCGGCAGCGACGGTAGGTTTCTGCAAGCAGGAGATGCACTTGAGGGGACTCGACACCGGAGCTCTCGACCGCCTGCAGCTGCTCTTTGGCCTCGTCGATCATTTCCAGGCGGAGACAGAGCTTGCCGTAGAAGAGACGGAACATGAGATCCTCACCTTGCTCAAGAACCTGGCCGCGGAAGAAGTTCAGGAGTGAAGAAGGATCTTCACGCTCCATGAAGTAGTCTTCAAGACGTTCGAGGAATACACCTTTGCCAAGCTTCTTGTAGCCTTCTTGCCAGACTTTGACCGCGTCGTCTCCCTGGTTTAAAGCCACCAGGGCATCACCATAGGAAACTTGTGCAGGAACAAAGTCAGACTCCTGACGCAGGATATCCTTCAGTTCCGATTTAGCCTGATCTGCAGAACCGTTCAATATTGACTGGCTGGCCACTTCATAGCGAAGGTAGAGAAGCAGGGCTTTCTCGTCGGCAACGCGGTTGGCACCCGGGCCGGCCTTGAGCACCTGGCGCTGGGTTTCAAGAGCATCCTGCCAGCGATCGTGCTTGATGTAGAGGTCTCGTAGAGAGCGAAGTGCTTTACGGTTGTCCTTTTCGCTGGTAATAAGCTCCTGATAAGAAGCCATGGCCTCATCATCATGGCCGGTCTCTTCCTGGATAGCCGCAGTCTTGAAAAGAACCTCGAGACTTTTCGGGTCCAGATCTCCGGCTTTTCGCAACAGGCCAAGGCTCTCCGTGGAGTTGCCCTCCTGGGCGGCCAGGTTAGCCATGGCGATCAGTGTGTCGACCCGTTTGGGGTCACGATCAATGGCTTTGTTGAGAAGGACACGCGCTTTTTTCAGGTCGCCGGAGAGGAGTCGTCCGACACCTTCGCGATAGATGGCATTCGTCTCCTGGGCCTTTTTCTGGCTCTGGTCGCGACGCCAATGGGAAAATGAATTAGCGATAAGGCTCAGGATATGCAGCCCGTTGCCGAGTAGCAAACCAATCAGGATCGCCCCGATGATAATGATCGGAGCTGGAAAGGTCAGTCCCTCGCCTGCCGAGTAGTAGACTGTCATATCTCCCGGGTTGATACCCCAGAAGTAGAGGAAGCAGAATGCAAAAATAACAAAAACGAAGGTTAATATTGCCAGATAAATCATTGTGACCCTCCCGGTACGCTTATCGTCATGAAGCACTTAAGATCAGGATTATTCACCAAATTTTTCAATGTCGGTTTTGCATTCTATACAATAACGGGAAAATGGCCTGACTTCCATCCGCCGGGGTGAAATATCTTCGCCGCAGCTCATGCAGACGCCATATTCCCCTTTTTCAATCTGTTTCAGGGCTACATCGATGTCGTTGATACGTTGACGTTGAGTTTCGCTGACGTTGAAGAGGACGTCGCGACTGTAGGCTGCAGAGGACATGTCACCGATGTCAGGTACGCCATCCTGACCAAGCTCACGGCAGACTTCATAGGAATTACTGACATCCTGAAGAAGGTTCTGGCGCTCTTTTAGTAACTGCTCCTTAACCTGAGTGAAACGTTTACTCATGCTGCTCTCCTTAACATGTCTGAAAATTGTATGGTCTGTCAGTTAACCACAAAAGAGGGCTTTCTGGCGAAGAAAAAATCAATTGGGAGAGGGTGATGGAACAATCTTTCTGTTGCTAGTGATGGTAGGGTTCGTTGCGAATAATAGTACAACATCTGTAGAGTTGTTCGAGCAGCAGCAGACGTGCCATCTGATGAGTCAGGGTCATGGGCGACAGGGAGAGGATCAGATCTGCCCGTTTTCTCAAGGAGTCACTCAAGCCATAGGGACCACCTATTAAAAGTGTCCATTCCGGAATGCTGCGCAGCATATGATCTTTCATAAGGTCTGCAAGCCCCTCAGAACTCAGCTTCTTGCCGCTCTGGTCCAGTGCAATCACAAAGGCTCCGGGCGGAATCTTCTGCTCGAGAGCTTCACCCTCTGTAGCAATGATGCGTGGCAGGTCTTGTTTGCGTCCAGTCTTATGTTCTTTGATTTCATGGATGACGAGGGGCAGGTAACGTTTCAACCTCCCGGAAAATTCGGCGCAGCCTTCATTCGCGAACGGCAGGTTAAGGCGACCGACGCAGAGCAGGCTTAGTTTCACTGGTTTTCCTGGCCCGCCATAGTGTCTTCCTGAATCTGGATCTCTTCAGCGTCACACCAGAGACCGTCCAGGTCGTAGAAGAGTCGAACCGGTTCGTGGAAAACGTGCACCATGACATCACCGTAGTCGATCAGCACCCAGCGACCTTCGTTGAGGCCCTCAATACCGATCGGCATGGTGGCGTGTTCGCTTTTCAGACCAAGATGTACTGATTCGGCCGCTGCTTTGACCTGGCGATCAGAGCTGCCGGAGGCGAGTACAAGAAAATCGGTTAGCGACGAAATCTTACGAACGTCGAGAACTCGGACGTTAAAAGCTTTTTTGTCGAGGGCTAAAGCGGCGCATTTTTGCGCCCGGTCTTGCGATAACAAATTAGTGACTCCCTGTGATAGGTTTTTTCTGCTTAGAGTGTGCTTCTTTTATTGATACGGGCTTTCTTTGTAGAGGCCGTTCTCTTCAATGTAGGCTGCGACGGCAGCAGGAACCAGGTGCTCAATCGGTTGGCCTTTTCTTTTCAGCTCGCGAATTTGTGTTGATGAGATGTCGAGCCTGGTCTCTTCCAGAAAAATCAGATAATTGCCTGATTTGTGGCGTATTTTTTTTGTATCTTCATCGTAACAGAAGTCTTTGTGCATCGCAACGGGGAGGGGCTCCAGAGAGTCCTTGATCACGACGCCAGGACGGGTTGTTACAACCAGGTGGCTGAGACTGAAAATGCGAGGAAAATCCTTCCATGAGGCGATGTCGCGATAAGAGTCGAGGCCAATGATGAAATACCGTTCCCCTTGCGGGTCCTCCTGGCGCAAAATCTCCAAGGTGTCGACAGAGAAGCTCTTGCCACTACGCTGCAGTTCGAGATCGGAGGCCTGAAAGGCCGGGTAACCTTTAATCGCCGCCTCGACCATGGCGAGACGGTGGGCGAAGGAAATCTCGCCGGCGACATCCTTGTGGGGAGGTTCTGCTGCCGGAATAAACAGTGTCCTGTCGAGTTCAAGCGTCTGATGCACCTCTTCCGCAATGCGCAGATGAGCGAGGTGGATCGGATTGAATGTGCCGCCGAGGATGCCGGTCTTCATGGTTTAAGTCCAAGGCAAAAGGGTCATAATTTTTAACGCGGAGGCGCTGAGCCACAGAGAAAGTCCTAAAGTTTTTTGGCGCCGTTAAAAAAGTTCTCTCCGCATCTCCGTGTCTCCGCTTTGAAGTAAGATCTTGTTTTTCTCAGAGCCGAATCTGACCGTCACCAAGGACGATGAACTTACGTGTCGTCAAATCTTCGAGTCCCATGGGGCCGAATGAATGCAGCTTTGTGGTTGAAATGCCGATTTCTGCACCGAGCCCAAATTGATTGCCATCGGAAAAACGCGATGAGGCGTTGACCATGACGACACTCGAGTTGATTTCGCGCAGGAATCGTTGTGAATTCTCGTAGTCGCGGGTGACGATGACCTCCGTATGCAGCGAGCCGTAGGTCTGGATGTGGTCAATTGCTTCGTTGAGACTCTCGACAACACGCACCGCCAGGGTCAGGTCGAGGTACTCGGCGTGCCAATCCTCTTCGGTTGCCGGCAAGGCCTCCGGAGCAAACTCTCTGGTTGTTTCGCAGCCGCGCAGTTCGACGCCCTGGGCGCGCATGGCCGAAGCGATATAGGGGACGAACGTTTCGGCGATGTCCTGATGGATAAGGAGTGTCTCCATGGAGTTGCAGACGCCTGGGCGTTGAACCTTGGCGTTGATGCAGATGCTCTCCGCCTTGGCATAGTCGGCGCTGGCATCGACAAAGGTGTGGCAGACGCCCTTGTAATGTTTGATGACAGGGATACGGGAATTCTCACTGACAAAACGAATCAGGCCTTCGCCACCGCGTGGAATGATCAGGTCGATCTCTTCGTCCAGCTTGAGTAGCTCGAGCACCGCGGTTCGGTCCGTTGTTTCGATCACTTGCAGGGCTGCTGCGGGGAGTCGCATGCGTTCCAGTTCGCTTTTCAGGATTCTGCCGATTGCCAGATTAGAGTGAATCGCCTCCTTGCCGCCACGCAAAATCACTGCGTTGCCACTCTTTAGGCAAAGACCTGCGGCGTCGGCGGTGACGTTGGGGCGTGATTCATAGACGATACCGATCACGCCGAGTGGGATGCGCATGCGGCCGATCTGCAAGTCGTTAGGGCGGCGCCACATGCCGGTGATCTCGCCAACCGGGTCAGGAAGGTCGGCGACCTCACGTAGGCCGTCTGCCATGCTGCGGATGCGTTGCGAGTCGAGAGTCAGGCGATCGACCATGGCCGGTGCCAGCCCTGCTTCACGGGCCGCCATCAGGTCTTTTTCGTTGGACTCGATCAACTGTTCGGTATGGTCTATAAGTGACTGCGCCATCTTCTGCAGCAGCTCGTTCTTGACTGCGGAGGAGAGACTGGCCAACATCCGGGACGCCGCTTTGGCATCCTGCGCGATCTTCAGCATCTGTTCAGTTACGTTCATCTTGTTTGCTCCTTCATGTGTTGATCACCATGTTGTCGCGGTGAACGACCTCGTCGCCATACTGGTAGCCGAGGATTCCTTCAATTTCTTTGGTCTTTTTGCCGAGAATACGCACCAGTTCTGCTGAGTTGTAGTTGGTGACGCCCTTGGCAAATTCATGGCCTTCCAGATCGCAGATGCGTACGGCATCGCCACGCTCAAACGTGCCTTCTAGCTTATGAATGCCTGAAGGTAAAAGGCTTTTGCCGCGCTCGGTGACGGCCGCTTGTGCGCCATGGTCGAGGATCAGCTTGCCCTTTGGCTTCTTGGTGAAGGCGATCCAGTGCTTGCGGGCGGCCATCGGGTCGCGCGCTGGCAGGAAGTAGGTGCCGAGCTCATGGCCATCGAAAAGATACAGCAGGTTGTGCGGTGTGCGGCCGTTGATGATGGCCGTACCCGCACCAAAGAGTGTGGCTCGCTTGGCGGCTTTGAGCTTGGTGGTCATGCCGCCGGTGCCGAGGTCCGTGTCTTCTCTGCCGGCCATGGCCTCGATCTCGGGGGTAAGCCGTTCGACCTCTGAAATCAGTAGGGCCTCAGGGTTTTTACGCGGATCACTGTCGTAGAGACCATCAACATCGGAGAGGATGACAAGAAGCTGGGCTTCCACCAGGTTGGTGGTCATGGCAGAGAGATTATCGTTGTCGCCGAAACGAATTTCGTCAATCACGACTGAATCATTCTCGTTGATAATCGGTACAATGCCGTATTCAAGTAAAGTCATCAAAGTATTGCGTGCGTTGAGGTAGCGGCGGCGGTTGGCGAGGTCATCGCGTGTCAGGAGGATCTGGCCGGCTTTGAGGTCGTATTGGCGTAACGAATCCTTGTAGGCGCGCATGAGGCGACTTTGACCAATGGCGGCAGCGGCCTGTTTTAGAGGAATTGTCTGCGGCTTGCCGACAATTCCCAGGTCCGCTTTGCCTGCCGCGACCGCAGCAGAAGAAACCAGGATGACTTCGTAACCACGCTGGCGAAGTTTGTGGACATCTTCGCAGATGGTTGCAATCCGATCGAGGTCAAGGCCCTCAGCGTTGGAGATGACGCCGCTGCCGATCTTGATAACGACTCGTTTAACATGTGCCAGAAGAATTGTGCGCATTGTGTTCTACTTGTATAAGTTGTTGAAAATACTAGAAAACTTTACCCTTCGTCGCTAGATCTGTCAAGCGGGTCGGCCTGACGCATACGATCGAGTTCGCTGGCGATGATCGTGACGAGTTCGGGGAGGCCTTCTCTGGTCACCGCGGAGATGGCGAAAGTCTTGAAGCCGCGTTGTTCGAATTCGGCGCGGATTTCCTCGGTTTCTTCACGGACTTCGGTAATGTCCTGCTTGGTAAAGACCACCAGCATGGGACGTTCACTCAATTCCTGCTTGAAACGTTCGAGTTCGTGATTGATCTTTTCGAAGTTTTCAATCGGATCACCTTCCTGTAAGTAGGAGAGGTCGACGAGATGCAGAAAGAGGTCAGTGCGCTCGATATGTCGCAAGAAGCGCACGCCGAGGCCATGGCCGTCACTAGCGCCTTCAATGAGGCCGGGGATGTCCGCCATAACAAAGGAACGAAAGTCACCATGTTTGACTACGCCAAGATTTGGCACCAGAGTCGTGAAGGGATAGTCGGCAATCTTGGGTCGAGCTGCGGAGATACATGAAATCAAAGTCGATTTCCCGGCGTTGGGTAAGCCGACCAGGCCGACATCGGCGAGCAGTTTGAGTTGCAGTCTCAGAATGCGTTCTTCACCGGGCATCCCGGGTTGAGTGTGACGGGGCGCACGATTGGTGGAGGACAGGAATCGGGCGTTGCCACGACCGCCCTGGCCGCCTTTGAGCAGCAGAAAGCCTTGATCGACTTTGGTCAGGTCGGCGAGTAGCTCTCCTGTCTCTTCGTCGTAGACCAAGGTTCCTGGCGGAACCTTGATGACGAGGTGCTCGCCACTTTTACCATGCTTATTCTTGCCCATGCCGGGAATGCCATTCTTGGCTTTAAGATGGTGTTTGTAGCGCAGGTCGAGGAGGGTCGTAAGGGCCGTATCCACTTCAAGCAGGACGTCACCGCCACGACCGCCGTCACCGCCGTCAGGACCGCCAAGGGGGACGTACTTTTCGCGAAGGAAGGAAAGGCAGCCGCGACCGCCATCGCCAGCCTTGACGTTTATGTTGACCTCATCAATGAATTTCATCTTGCGGTCTTTGCCGAGACGTTCGAATTTGACCTTGCCTTCAACCAGGGCAAAGAGAGTGTAGTCTTTGCCGCAACCGACATTGTTGCCGGGGTGAATGGTCGTGCCGCGCTGGCGAACCAGAATTGATCCGGCTGTTACCAGTTGGCCATCGTAACGTTTGACTCCGAGGCGTTTGCCTGCGCTATCGCGGCCGTTTCTAGTACTGCCGCCCGCTTTTTTGTGAGCCATGATTTACTCCTTAAGCTTCAATATTTGTTATCTTGAGACGGGTGAGGGGCTGACGGTGGCCGTACTTCTTGCGATAGTTTTTACGACGCTTCGATTTGAAGACCAGGATTTTTTTATCTTTACCCTGCTCAACGATCGTTGCTGTTACTTTCGCATTAGGTAAGAGAGGTGTTCCGATTTTAACCTCTTCTCCGCCAACCATGAGGACTTCGTCCAGTTCGATGGTTTCACCCACCGCACCTTCAAGTTTTTCGACCTTAAGAAGGTCGCCTGCGGAAACTTTATACTGCTTTCCTCCGGTTTTAATGACCGCGTACATAGCCTATACACCTCGCTTTCGTTCCTTGGATTACGGATTTTGGTCCGTTTAGGAACTGGTACTTATACTTTTGACGGTGTAGGCCTGTCAAGAAAAAAGGTGCTGGTTAGTTGTTGTCTTGTTGAAAAGGTCCTATCCCTCCACCTTTGATTATACAGCTATCCTCTGATCTGCCTTCACTGTTAAATGAGGACTATGGTTATCATTGACCAATCAAGTGAGAGAGGATGCAGGTTTAAGATTGTTCGAAGTGGAGCTCATAGTATCTTTTTCATGTTTTTTGTGAGATTGATATTTCTGCTGTTATAGCTATACTACTGTCGTCTATAACCTCTTTTACCAGGAGCTAACCATGAAAAAAGTTTTACAGCTGTCTCTTATACACATCT
>JAAXQF010000075.1 GCA_012974435.1 Desulfuromonadales bacterium
AAACTGAGTATTGACGGGGTTATCCTCCGCCAGCAGAAGATTTAAAGTTGGGCCTTTCCACAGCGGGACATCGCCCTTGGCAAGAGATTTTTTTGCGACATGACCGGTCTTTCTCTTTAATGGGAGAATAAAGTGAAATGTACTTCCGGTCCCCATCTGACTCTCAACACGGAGACTCCCCCCCATCAAGGCGGCAATACTTCGACTGATAGACAAGCCCAATCCAGCGCCACCGTAGTTCTGACTACTGGCTCCTGGAGCTTGTGCAAAGGGCTCAAAGATTTTTCCCAGCAGACCTGCCGAGATACCAATACCTGTATCTTTTATAGCGATATCCAAAAGAACCCTGACGTCAGTTTCTTCAACCAGAGAGACCTCAATGCCGACCTCCCCCTTTTCTGTGAACTTGATCGCATTGCCTACAAGGTTGAGCAGCACCTGTTGAATCCGCAGTGGATCACCAATCAAAAATTCCGGAACCGCCGTATCGACACGAACATTTATTGAAAGATTCTTCACAGCCGCTTGCTGCTCCTGAAGAGAAACCACCTTTCTGATGAAATCGTGCAGACTGAAGTCTTCCAACTTTATGGCAAGCTCTCCTGCGTCGACCTTCGACAGGTCAAGGACATCATCAATCAATGAGGACAGGGTGTTGCCGGATGAGTTGATTGCTGCAAGGTATTTGTCCTGTTCAGCGGTCAACTCCGTATCTTCCAGCAACTCACCAAAACCAATAATGGAAGTCATGGGGGTGCGGATTTCGTGGCTCACTTTTGCCAGGAACAGGCCTTTGGCCCGGTTGGCTACTTCGGCAGCCTGCGTGGCTGCCAGCAGCGCCACTTCATTTGTCTTGCGTTCGGTAACGTCCTGAACCATGCCGATGGACCTGATGATCGCACCCTTGGTATCGCGTTCATGCTGACATTTTTCATAAACATAGCGGACTTCACCCGTATCTTGCCTGACGATCCTGTGCCCGATCTCATAAGTGTCCCGCCCGTCTCGCAGAGACGTTGAGTAGGCAGCATCCACAGCGGCACGATCCTCGGGATGAACAGCTTTCAGAAATGCATCATAGCTAAAAGCAAAGGCTTGAGGATCAACCCCGAAGATGCGAAAAGTCTCTTCGGACCAGATCAACTGATTGCTGGCAACATCAAGTTGCCAACTACCGACCCGGGCAAGTTGCTGAGTTTGAATCAACATTTCCCGGTATTTTTGTAAGGCCTCTTCAGCCTGCTTCCGCTCGGTGATGTCGGTGACAGCACCCAGCAAGATCAATTCTCCCTCAAACTGTCCCACCTCACATCGGCTTTTCTCAGAGACCCAGCGTATCTCCTTCTGTTGTGTCACAATCCGGAACTCAAGCGACTTGCGATCACCCGGCACCAGACTGAGGAGATAATCGGACACGGTTTGTTGGTCGTCTGGGTGAACCAGAGGGAGGAAGCAACCCATCTTGATCACATCCTTGATGCGGTAGCCAGAGATGGAACTGATCGCGCCGTCGACCCATTGAACCCGAAACGAACTGTCTCCTGTCCGCGTACAGTAATGAACGTAATCCGAGGTGAGGTTGGCCAACCGGCGATAGTTGTCTTCCATCTCCTTGCGCTCGGTGATATCGCGATCAGCGCCCCTAAAACCCACAACCTCGCCAGCTGAGTTGATAATTGGCTTCGCATTGCTCTCAAGAAAACGATAAGTCCCGTCCCTGTGCCGCCACCGCAAGACCCAACCATTCCAGCCCCGCTTCTCAGCAATAAGTTTGGGAAGAGACTTTTTTACTTCTTGTGAATCTTCTTCATGCAGAAAATCAAAGTAATCCACCCCTACAAATTCATCTGGAGGATAGCCCAACAGATTCAAGAGACTTTGGTTTGAATAGGTATGCCGTCCAGAAAGATCAATTTCCCAGATCCACTCTGTAGACGTGTCAAAAATATTTTGGAGCTTCTCTTTGCTTTCCCGTAACTCATCTGACACTTTCTTGCGCTGAGTGATGTCGCGGCCCACACCTATAACAGCCTCGATCCGCCCTTTTTCATCCACTATTGCCCTGTCGGACCAGGCCAGCCACTTCCAACCCGCCAGGGTCAGAGCTCGTTGTTCCAAGTAAGCGGTATGCGGGGGATGGCTCAGGCTTTCCATCGCCTTGGCGGTAGACGCCTGGTCTTCCTCATGCACGAGAGGCATGAAGTTATTCCCCAGTAATTCATCCTCACTTTTGCCGAAGAGTTTGCAATAAGTGGGGCTAACAAACAGAAATTTCCCGTCAGCGTCAACCTTGACCACCAGTTCATTCTGGTTTTCCACCAGCAGTCTATAAAGCGCTTCGCTTTTGCGCAGCTCCCCCTCGACCTGCATGCGTGCAGTGATGTCGCGGTCGATACCCCGGTATCCCCGGAATTGACCTTCCTCATCAAAGATAGGAGTGGCGCTCGATTCAATCACAACCTCATGACCATCTTTATGACGGTTTATATTTACTAAATGGTTAAATGGCAGGTATTTTTTTGCGATTGGATCAAAGTGTTCATGAACACGCTCCGCCTCATCAGCATCCATCAGGTCGAAGGCATTCAGGCCGATCAACTCACTGGGGTCATAACCCAGCAAATTTCGGATTTGCGGACTGACATAGGTAAAAAAAGCATTTTCGTCAAACTCCCAAAACCAATCTTGGGAGTGCTCAACCATCTTTCTGAAACGATCGTCTTCATTTGACATGGCAGTGGCCTGAACCCGAGGAATGAGCATAGCGTCATATAGCTGCCTTAATTGTACACGAGACCAGGGTCAGGAGAAACCTGCTAAACGGTTCTACTTCATTACAAGCAGGGGAACATTCTCACCACAGAGCAGAAGGCAAGCCTTAACTTCTTCTATCATCTTAACTAATTGCGAGGATCTGACTGGAGAGTCGGCCTTTACTTTACCGTTCATTTGTCATAAATTGATGCCGCCTTTCAACTTGATTCACTTTTCTCTTCAAGCTATCGTCTAGCAGCTTGTCGGACTTGCCGGACCGAAGCGAAAATTTGGACGATTGAGATCAGATTTTAGCTCGTTTGCAGGCTCATAGCCGTAGCTATGGGGCAA
>JAAXQF010000079.1 GCA_012974435.1 Desulfuromonadales bacterium
TATCAGGAGACCCTCAATAAGGCTAGGGGCGTCAGACGCGCCATCGAGATGGCCAATCAAGGTTTGGATTAGTCATATGCTGCTGATGATCGATAACTAGCATGCCGGTCTTATGCCTCCTTCCTTGGTCTTGTAACCAATGAATACAGCTGGTTATTTCGGCACCTCGTCTCCCACCATCTAGCGCAATCCATTGACAACGCATTTCAAAGCGGGTATTTCTGAGGGTATCAGAAGGGGGTACCCGCTATGTCGTCACCTAAAGATCCTGCCAACCATAATTCCAAGCCTGAAAAAAAACCACTGAACGATTTCGCTATTGGCTCAGCCAAGGCGCGGCCGCGGCCGTACAAACTTACCGACAGCCAAGGTCTCTATCTTGAAATCAAGCCGTCCGGCAAGAAATTCTGGCGGTACCGCTATCGCATCGCTGGCAAAGAGAATCTATTTGCCCTGGGTGAATACTGTTCTAGTGTTAAAAATCCAAATCATATTGCCTTAGCCGAAGCCCGTTTCTTACGCGATGAGGCGCGGAAGCTGGTCAAGCAGGGCATTCATCCGGCGCACCAGAAGAAGCTCAAGCTAAATGTCCAAGTCGAGGCCAACCAGAACACCTTCAGGGCGGTTGCTGACGAATGGGTTTATCACACAAGTAAGCGGAAAGGCTGGTCGGCCTACTATCTGGGCCAAGTTGAGACAATTCTGAAGACCGATGTCTATCCTACTATCGGCACCCTGCCGATAGACGCCATCAATCCTAGACACATTGCGCTGATCCTTGGCCGGATTGAGAGCCGCAAAGCCTTTAGCGTAGCGATTCTTGCCCGCCAATGGTGCTCAGCGGTGTTTCGCTATGCCATCCGCCAACACAAGGCCAACAGCGACCCAACGACCGCCTTTAAAGGCGAAATCAGTCGCCCGCCTGTATGCAACTCTAAGCCTTTGCCCTTAGAAGAAATTCCTGTGTTTTTGAACAAGTTGGCAGGATATGGCGGTCACCGGCACACCGTTATTGCCCTCAATCTGCTGATGCTCACAGTTGTTCGCACCAAGGAGCTTCGCGAAGCGGTGTGGTGCGAGTTCGACCTAGGCGCTGCCATCTGGAGAATCCCCGCCCCGCGGATGAAAAAGCGCCGTGAGCATTTAGTCCCATTGTCAAGGCAGGCCGTGGAGCTGCTGATTGAGCTGCGAACCTTGACCGGGGATCGAAAGTTTCTGTTCCCGAACACCCGACGACCGCAAGAGCCTATTGGCGCTACGTCGCTTAATCGGGCTTTGGAGTATATGGGTTATCAGGGATCGTTCAGCTGCCACGGGTTCCGATCGACAGCATCAACCCAGTGGAACGAACTCGGATACCGGGCTGACGTGATTGAAGTCGCCCTGTCGCACAGTGAAGGCAACGCTGTTCGCCGGGCCTACAACCAGGCCGAATACCTCACCGAGCGCAGGCAGATGCTTCAGGATTGGGCCGACCTGCTGGACAAATTAAGGGCTTCCGGGCCCAGCTGAAAACAGGAGGCGTCGGCGAAGATGCTCCGTTGATGTGGTGACCTGCGAAAAAAGCAAGTCTGGTCCGGTCTTTTTGTGTTGACACAAAAAAGCATTGATAACTCAGACAGTTAAGGCGATATGGGAGGGCGCGCCGGATACGGAACGAAGAGGGAGGAGGGCCAATAGATCCAAATAGCGTATTTAGACAAGGGAAGCTGGCATTAGATGGTCCCGTTGTGGTCTTGTGGGTTTGCAGCAGACAGATGTAGAAATAATCAGACCCGACCCTGGCCGGGGTACGGGTCTGATCTCAGCTAAGGAAGCCTGACATGGTTCATCTCCACTAGAGATAGAGACATGTTATCGCAAGACCTGTTGGCAAGGCAAGATTTCGCTTGCCTGACAACGGGGGCTTTCTTTTTTTCTCAAGAAAGAGAGCGCCTCCCATGAAACCAATGACCACCCCACCCGCATTCCAGCCTGATTGCCTCCTGAGGGACCGCCAGATATATCCTTTGTTGGGGATCAGTCGGGCGCATTTCTGGAAGCTTGTTAAGCAGGGCACGCTGCCCGCGCCGATAAAATTATCCCCCAATGTGACCGCTTGGAAGAGCAATGACATCTTGGACTATCTGGCTAACCTGGTTGCTTGATGAGGGGGGGATTCCATGCGCAGAAATACGAAATCCCCAGCTCGCGGATCGAGCTGGGGACAACGCAGAACCATTAATAATCAGACCTCATGGGTACATGAAGCCTCCCCCTGGTGCCAACATCTGCCTAGCACCCTGCGGGGAGGCTATCATGGATGAGGCCACGAAGGTTCAAGAGGCTATCGCATATATCCCGGCTGAAGATCGGGATACCTGGCTGAATATTGGTATGGCGTTAAAGGCTGAATTTGACGATGCCGGTTTCCCTATCTGGGACAACTATTCGAGGGGTTCAGACTCTTACAATGTGCGCGATATTCAAACGGTCTGGCGTTCGTTCAAGGGTTCAGGGGTGACAATCGCCACCCTGTACCACCACGCGAAACAAAATGGCTACATACCGCAGGCAGGGGGTAGCCTTACCGATGCCGAGAAGGTTGCTCACAGGGCCGCGCAGGCTGCAGCAAAAGCCGAGCGTGAGAGTAGGCGTCGAAAAGAAGCAGCTGAACTAGCAACGAATCGAGAGAAGGCCGCAGCACTAGCATCCAGGCTCTGGAAAATCGGCACCGTGGCGAACTCGAATCCATATTGTAAGCGCAAGGGTGTTCAGCCGACCGACTCCATGAAGCAGGCCCACGTTGATGACGTTACTAAAGTTATCGGGTATCGACCCAGATCGAATGATGCCGAGCTTCAGGGCCAACTGTTAATCATCCCGATTATGGTCAAGGGAAAGCTCACCACGGTTGAACTGATCGACGCAGACGGGCGCAAATCTGCACTTCTTAACGGGCAAAAAGGCGGCGGTTATTGGGCGACTCGTAGCCTGCCCGCTGGCAACGGCTCAGGCCTGACATTCGTAATTGGTGAAGGCGGCGCAACGGTTCTCTCTGGGACAGCACCGAAGGAAACACACTACGGCATTGCGGCCCTATCTTGTGGCAACCTGCTTAGCGTT
>JAAXQF010000540.1 GCA_012974435.1 Desulfuromonadales bacterium
CACTTTTATTGGTTGTTTGCTCACACTAACTCGGAGGTCTCCATGAACAAGCTCAGGTTCACATCCACACTCATGTCAGTCGGTCTGGCGGTTTTATTCTGTTTCAGCACAGCTTCTCTATAGAGGTCGCTCGTGAGCCGCAAACCTGCGGTGAATGTCACCTTGGGCCTGATCATCCGCATATCGAAATCTACAATGAATCAAAGCATGGCAACATCTTTGCTGCAGAAGGCGATAAATGGGACCTCTCTTATCGCTCTGATGACCACAAAAACATTCCGATTGAAGCGCCAGTTTGCACCACTTGCCATATGGACGCGGCCGGTGATCTGAAGTCGACTCACAACGTCTCCGAACGACTTGGCTGGGAATCACAGGCTCCATGGTCCTATCGCACTATCTGGTTTGAAGAAGAGTTGGGTAGCTGGCAAGATAAAACTCAGCGTATGCAGCAAGTTTGCGCTAATTGCCACGCTCCGACTTTCATCAAAGATCACTTCCTCGCCTATGACCTGGTTAACCTGCAGTACAACGAGATTCGTCGCCAATTCCTCTACTGGGTCAAACTCTATGTCAAAAAAGGTCTGATCAAGCCTCTCAAAGAGACCTTTAACGACGGCAAGGAAAGACCTCAGTCACAACTGGTTATTAATGCTGGCTGGTACACCACTGCTTCCGAGATGATGTACAACGGTTGGCATCATGAAGGTCGTCGCTTCCGTCATGGTGCGGCCATGGGCGGTGCTGATTATGTTCAGTGGCACGGTGTCTGGGAACTCCAACATGATATGCAGGAAATGATCAACTGGGGTGCCGAGCACGGTGTCGAGGAAGCCAAGAGACTGGCTGAATCAGATTCTCCGGCGAAGTTCTTCCCCTACAAGCTCTACGATTTCCCAGGGGGCGTTTATTCCATCTCGACCAAAGAGAATCAGGCTGTAACGACAACTCAACAGTACATCCCCGACTACTGGGAGAAGGTCAAGGCCAACGTAGAGCAAGCCTATAAAAAGGGCTTCCTCACCAAGGTTGCCTGGGATCGCTGGATGGAGCGCTACAACAATAAAGATCATTACGACGGAACCAAGTATGGTTCTCATCCGCTATATGGTCCTTACGAAGAGCGCAAGAAGTTGGAGTTGAATTTGAAGGATCCGAATTCACCTTTAAGCAAGGCGATCAAGATCGGCCTGCCATCACCGACTCCTGCCGAAGAGAAGATCAAGTAAAAATGCAGGAAGTTCAAAGAAACAGCGCGGGAGAGCTTCGGTTCTCCCGCGTTATTTGTCTGTAACTGGAAATTAGTTTGACCCACGCATGGGAGTGCATGTTTTATGATGAAAAAAACGCTAGGCGTAATGCTGGTTTTGCTCACGACTTTTATCTTTTCTGCCGTAGCTTATTCCTCCAACGAAGAGATTGTCGCTAGTCTTGATGATGAGAATATATCAGTTGAGACGTTGGCAACCTATGTACAAGATGTTGCCGGTGATAAATACGAGTCGTGGCTGCGCGATAAGGAAGGTTTGCGAAAACTGGCTGATTTTTACATAAATCGGACACTCCTGCTTGAGTACGCCAGAAAGACTGTGAACAAGAAGGATGCCATTGTTACGAATCACAACGCTCGTAGTGTTGATGAAGATGTCATGTACCTTACGACACTGCTCAAATTTGAGGTGCAGGACAAGGTCAATGTCTCTGATGAAGATGTCGATGTTTACATGGAAAAGAATCAAATCGATTCCAAAAAACAGGCCAGGCAGGAAATAGAGTCTGGCTTGAAGAATAAATTGATGGGAGCCTTGGTCGAAAACGTCCGTGCCGGGCATGAAATCAAGTATTTTTAGTCAACAAGAGCATATTGAAAGCGCGACAAGAGCCGGGCAGTGAAAACTGTCCGGCTCTTTTTTTCTTTGTTCTGTCCTGACTTATGTTTAGATTATAGTTCTGTCGAATATTTATAAAGTGTGCAGCTAACAACTTGAGAAAAGTTTCATTTCAGTTATCTTTTAATCTCTTCTTTAATTTACATTCGTGATGTTTTGGTTTGTTGGTGAGTCGCTTTTTGAAGGCCATTTATGGCCATCTATCCAGGCTGGGGAGGTTTAAGCATGAGAAGGACTTTGGGTTTGCAAGGGATTTTGACGATTTTGTTGGTTCTGCTGACAGCGGGCTTTGCTCTGGCAGCATCCGATCGTCTTTCGGCAGAGACTCAGGATTGTCTTGGCTGTCATGAAGGCATGCCAGGTATCGTCAGCCAGTGGGAAGACAGCGCACACTGGAATGCGGGCGTCGGTTGTTACGAATGTCACAAGGCAGAACCCGGTGATGTCGATGCCATGGACCATAACGGCTTCTTCGTTGCAATTATTGTTTCCCCCCGTGATTGTGGTCAGTGCCATCCCGGGGAGACCGCAGAGCAGGAAGCCAGTCACCACGCCAAAGCCGGAGATATCCTGAACACCAAGGATGGTATGCTCGGCCAGACTATCGGTGGTGAGCCGGCAGTTGCCGTTGGTTGCCGTCAGTGTCACGGTTCACTTGTCAAAGTTAACGAGGATGGTTCTCTCGACACCAACACCTGGCCTAATACAGGTATTGGCCGTGTTAATCCGGATGGCTCCAAAGGCACCTGTTCTGCCTGCCATACCCGCCATCGTTTCAGCAAAGAGCAGGCCCGTAAGCCTGAGACCTGTGGCAAATGTCACCTTGGCCCTGATCATCCTCAGAAAGAGGTTTACGAGGAGTCCAAGCATGGCATCCTCTATCGTGCTTTCGAAGATAATCTGAACATGGATAAGCCGAAGTGGATTGCCGGGCAGGATTACTATGATGCGCCAACTTGCGCCACTTGCCATATGAGCGCCACACCTAACCAGTCTGTGACCCATGATGTCGGTACCCGTCTGGCGTGGAACCTGCGTGCGCCGGTTTCCAAGCGTACCGAGAACTGGGAGCAGAAGCTGGCAGATATGCAGGATGTCTGCTCTGCCTGCCACAGCTCGTCTTTTGTTGAAGGGTTTTACAAGCAGCTTGACAGCTTTGTCGCCCTCTACAACGATAAGTTCGCAATCCCGGCGAAAGAGATCCGTG
>JAAXQF010000229.1 GCA_012974435.1 Desulfuromonadales bacterium
CGTTTATCCTCGAAAAACACAACCTGACTAAAACCCGCCCCACCTAGTTGAAAACCGACTGTCGCCTGAGTCATTGCCGTATTGCCGATGTGTTTGCTTTGCTCATATACACGGCCTTTTCCATAAGCCCCACCAATTATAAACCCAGCCTTGCCGATCGTTGGAAACAGTGCATAACCATAGGCACTGTTAAACATACTTGAAATGCCTGCATCCACGAACATCTTCTTTGTGTCTTCATACTCACCAGCATATGCATTTGAGCAAAACAGAGTGATTAACAGTCCGATTACCAAACACTTTAGTATTGCTTTCATTGAAGGTCTCCTTTTACTAATTTCTCTAATTCTCTTTGTTATGGGTAGCTTTTCTCACGCAAACACAAGAGGTGTTAAGTGCGTGGCAAGTTTTAGGTGGTGTTCATTGCCCACAACTTATCAGCTCTAAGCGGTTGCGGTCTGTCCTCATCTTAACGAATACCTGGGATTATTCAACCTTGCCACCCGCATAGTGAAAAGCAGGCATATCCCTTAGAAAATGGTTTGTCCTATTTACCCTGCTACTGACACACCGTCCATTACGGGCAAGAAATATTTGCACCAAAAAATGAGTCGATTAAATATGTATTTGACTCACTCTTCAAAGTTCTCCCAACACAGACTACAGCTTACACTTCTGCCACCCGAACAACCTCTCAAGAGTTTAATCCTTATCGAAGTCTATTGTAGCATCCAGTAATATTTCAACGACGCCATCAGCATCTTTTCTGTGGGTTGTTGATCAGTGTGCTGCTATCCCAACTGTTAATAGTTAAAGACAGGGATGTGCGAGTCCAACGTGGTTCCCCATCCTGAACGATACTCAAACTTCTTTAGCTCTCCTCGCTGAAGAATTATCGGTCCAAGGACTCGTCGATTTTAGGAGTGTTTGATAAATGATCAAGACAGCTCGAAATAGCATTAAAATCAAGGAGGTTTGAATGCATCTTCTCGCCTATCACCAGGGCACGGCCATGTGAGAAGCTTGCACGAAGTGATTTATGGCGACCGTTTCCATAAATCAGGGTTCCCGGAAAACTGCCGAACTCTGTCTGTCTTTACTTCTGAGATTCCGTGACACAACTTATGAGACATCCCCGATCTTTGACCTACACTGACTACGAAGTATAATCGGACTGTCTTTTTTGTGCAGCAATTGCTTATAACATGGCAATTTTTCCGACTTATCCATTACAACAAAATTCAGTATCGACTGTTGTCAAACTGCTGATGCTCTTCTGCCCATAACTAATAATTACTAAATGCCTTGTAAAAGGGTACAGAGCTATTACCCTTTAATTTTTAGCACTTATTAAAGGGACTTTTATAGATAGAGGCGTCAATTTGCCAAAGATCTAAGGGTGCCGTGACGAAGGTGCTGCTAAAAAGGGCGATGTGTGCAAGCCCCACCTTGAGATCAAAGGTGAAAGAAGACAACCATACCTCCGGGAAGGTCAACGAATAGTGCAAATCAGAACCCATATAGTGCTGGCACTCATTTCACTCATGCTTGTCGGTTGCTCGTCTACACCGAAGCTAATGCCCACGCCGAACATCTACCTTGATGGGAGTGGATACCCTGAAGAGAGTGTTCCACTGGGCTTGAGGAGCAATAAGGTCGATTTGCTGTTCGTCACCGATCGAAAGCCGGAGACGTCCTCTGACGGAACCATGGTTTATGGAGCCGGACGCTCAGCATCATTGGGGTTCGGTTCGGCCATCGTGGAGATTGGAAAAGAACTGACCTGGCAACATCTGGTCGAAATGAGTGAAACCTCTTCTCGACAATACTCACCTTCACTCCGGGTCGTATTACGGACTGAACTTGATCGGTTCCCGCCGACGCCACATGCCTTCCTGGTAGTTGGTGGCGAAGCGAAGGAAGACCCCAAAGTCCGAGCCGAATACGAGCAAGTGGCACAACTGTTTCGCCAGGAGGTCAATCGCAGGATGATGGAGACTGGCGCCAACGAGGTCGACATTTTCATTCACGGCTTCAAAAATTCTTTCGACAAGGCCGCTGTCGCGTTGGCGGAGTATTGGCATTTTATTGGACGTCGTGGAGTGCCTTTGCTCTATTCGTGGCCCGCTGCAAACAAGGGATTGTTCGGATATTTTGTCGATCGGGAATCCGGCGAGTTTACAATCTATCATCTCAAAAACTTGCTCCGATTGCTCGCGTCGTTTCCTGAGGTCAAGCGAATCAACCTGCTGGCGCACAGTCGCGGTACTGACGTGGCAGCCAGTGCACTCCGTGAGCTTATCATCGAAGCCAGGGCCGCTGGCCACGATCCTTACAAACTCTACAGAGTTGAGAACCTGATCATGGCAGCGCCCGATCTCGACTTTGATATCGTTCGCCAACGTCTGATGGCTGAAAAGATAGGGCCAGCCTTTGGGCAAATAACAGTCTATTCCTCGGATACGGACAAGGCGTTGGGACTTTCGCAGACACTGATGAGCGGCACCCGTTTCGGGCTACTTAATGCATCGGATCTTGGTGAACGAGAGCAAGCGCTTTTCAGTGTTGTTAAAAACGTCGCATTCATCAACGTGCAGAGCACGCGAAGCTTTATCGGCCACGGATATTTTCTGAACAACCCATCGACGAGCTCTGACATTATTCAGATTCTTAATACTGGAAGCAAACCGGGGGAACCCGAGCGTCCCTTGACCCACATAATGCTAAACTTCTGGGAAATGCCTGCTGATTACCTTAATGAATAAAACTACTGGAGGGAAAACAAGTAGATGCGTGCGCTCTGCTTGAGCTAAGTATAGATAAAGATGATGTCGCAACTGTTCCATCATAATAGCTCATCAAGACAGTTTATAGTGACCACGCCATCAACCTTCAATGAGTAGAAAAGGAATGCATATGAAGAGCCTGACGACACATAATCTTGTAGAAGCTATAGGAATGCTGGGGATTATGGGATCACTTATTTTTGTTGGCATTGAGGTTAGCCAAAACTCCTCGATTGCTCGAACAGCTTCATATCAATCATATATTAATGGATTTACTGTACTTAACCTTGCACAGATAAAC
>JAAXQF010000241.1 GCA_012974435.1 Desulfuromonadales bacterium
ATTCATCACAGATGGTCTATTATGGTCGCTCCATGGGCGCGGCAGTCGCACTAAGACAAGCTCTTGAAACACCACCGGCTCGATTGATTCTTGAGTGTCCTTTCACCTCACTGAGCGATATTGCCAAATACACAATGCCGCTCACCTACGCAACATTCGGCTGGTGGGGTATGAAAAATCAATTTAAAAATATCGAGATGATTTCGCACTTAAAAGTTCCCGTCCTTTTTATCCACGGCGACAGCGACAAAACCGTTCCGCAGGAAATGTCACAAAAACTATACTCCCTCGCATCGCAGCCAAAGAAGATAATGATTATCCCGGGAGCTGGACACAGCAATGCATTTGAAGTCGGAGGTGAGTTTTATCGAAAAGCTTGGCAGGACTTCACCAGAGTAAACATTTCTAACGACGCAAAATAAAAATGCCCCCTGCAGCTGACAACTTTCTGGTCAAGCAGGAGGCATATTACTCTCAAAAATCACATGGGCTATTTAAGAGCAGCGAGTGCCTTAGAAGCATAGGAACGCAGCTTCACACTCTGCGTAGCATCATGTACCTGCTCAAGGGTTTCTATATATTTATTATCTCCCGATGCTGCCAACGCCTTGCACAACCAGGCCATGGTATCGACATACTGACTATTAAAATGAAAATCTTTAGCCATGCGTGACAACGCGGATGCGGCAGCCGCATAAACCTTTTCATCATTTGCAAAATTTCGAAGCGCAATCTTCGCTGCGTCCCTTTTCAAACCGACATCATCAGAATTAAACATACTAACTAGCCGGTTATCTTCTGCACTCAGTTCATCATCAAAAGTTTCCGTTGAGTTCAAAATCTGGTTTTGTTTTGCATAATGATCGATCAATCCAGCGCTTTGTTTTGCATATTTTTTCAATTTGATACTCGGTGCTTTTGCTGCGATTTCATCCAATAACTCTCGATACTGCTGATCACCCGATGCAGCCAACGCCTTACACAGCCAGGACATTTCATCTGCATGCTTCTTCTCATACTTTGCGGAATAACCGGCTTTGAGTAGGTCAGCAATCATCCGATACATGGCATGGTCCTGCAAACCTGACCGAGAAATCACTTTTGCTGCATTAACCCGTTGAACCTGACTCGCTGATTCGAGTCCGGCAATAAGATTCTGGACCTCGCCACTCCTATCTGCCTGGGCAAAGCCGTTAACCGGCAACAACAGACCCAAAAACAGCCCGCACGCAATTAAAACCTTCATCATCTCCTCCTCCTTGGCTAAACAGCCAAACCTTTTATTAATAGAAATACTGACATTCTAAAGACTGAACCCCAGCTGCAAAAAAAGGGAATTGATCCCACGGTTGTCTTTATGCAGATTACTGTTGGAAATATGATGAGCACGGATCGCCGAAAACCAGCGCTGACCACTTATAGATTGCCACTCGGTGCCAATCCCCGCCTGAGGGTTGAAGTTTAATCTCAGCCCTTGACCCTCAACCTGAAAATCGGTGAACGCAACCCCTGCCCCGGCTTCAACGTAGGGTTTGAAACTGCCACGCGCCAAGTCTGTCAGATAGTAGCAAGCAAAAAAGTTCAGTGACGCCATGGCCCGGAACCGGGAATCGTCGCCAACACCGAGCGAACCCTCAAATTTCATGCGGAGCGGTTCGGGAGTAGCATGCGGCAGAATCTGCTCATAGTCGTAAAGCGCCATCATGCTGAGCTGCACAAAGCCGATGGTTGGTTGTGGATCATAACTGGAGCCGAGGTTGACGGCGATCCCGATCTGCTGCGGATTATCCAGGGAAAAAGCGTACGCGGTCTCAGGCAGTGAAACTGCCAGACTAAAGATCAGGAAGGTCGCCAGGCGGATTACCGCGCAAGGCACAAACTAATCCCTATCTAACTGAATGGCAGCATACTCACCGTTCATACCGTAGCGCAAGCAACTCAGCTTCGAACAATCGAGGGACTGCTTCACGACCTGACCAGGATAATAATTTCCACCGCTATCAGTCGAAGGGTAAAGTTGCTGTCGCTGCAAAGCCAATGCGCCAACCGCAAGATCGAAACCCTGCGTCACCGGCGAAGCGCCGTAGAGAGAGGTATAACAGGCAACCGGCTGCTCCTCAGCCAGCTGCTGCCGATAAATGGTAGCGTTTGACGAATGACCTTCGCAACCGAGAATCACCGGGCGATCCACGGAAACGGTCGGGCGACTGCCGGACAGGTTGCCCATTTCTACCTTGCCGATGTTCCCATATTTTGGCTTTGCCTCAGCCTCAGCCTGCAACAGGAAAAAAGCCGCACCTTCACCAGCAACCGCGTTGGTTCTGCTGAAATCGAGTGCCTTCATCGGTCCGCTATTTTGTACTCCAAGGTAGCGCTGCCAACAGTAACCCAGGACGCTGCAATACTCGTCAACAACGCCGAGCAGGACCGCATCGACCCGTTTCTCCGCCAACCAGTGTTGTGCAGCAACAAGACCTGAAACCAATGATTGATCGAACTGACTGATGGTCAGACTGGGGCCGGTTATTTTAAGTTGCATGGATATATGGGCAGCAGCGGCATTATGGACTGAGTTCGAGAATGCGGTCGGAGACGCACAGCTATCACCGTCATCAAGAACCGAATCGAGAAACTTAAACGTCGTCTTCAGGGCGCCATATCCGGAGCCGATCACCACCCCTAAACGACTCGGGTCAATATCCCCCAAATCGGCATCAGCCATTGCTTGAAAAGCCCCGAGCAGGGCCAAGCGGGAAAAGTGATCGATTCTGCGCAACGCCCGTTTATTCAGATAAGTCGTCAGCGGCGCAGTATCGGCCTGAAGCAGCGGAAACTGATGTCCGCGTAGTTCAACATGACTGAGCGGAACGCTTTGTTGCTGCAACGCCTGACGCAGATCGTCAGGTCCACAACCGAAGCCGCCGACGAGTCCAAGACCATTGATCTGCATGGGAATCATGACAAATCCTCCAGAGCGATGATTACCGCGGAGTTGTTACCCCCAAACGCCAAGGATTCAGACAAGGCAATCGTGCCGACAATCGGCGTCAGCTGAGAAACAGGCTGACCCGGCAGCTCGGGGTCG
>JAAXQF010000606.1 GCA_012974435.1 Desulfuromonadales bacterium
AGATGTGTATAAGAGACAGATTGAAGATTCTGCGGAACTTTTTTTGTCTGCTGACCCTTGTGTTTCTGCTTGTGGGGTGTGGCCAGTCCAAGGAAGAGCTTTTAAAGCAGGGCAACGAGTTTTCTGACCAGGGGAATTACCGTGGTGCAATTGTTCTGTACAAAAATGCACTGGAAAATGATGCAAACTATCTGGACGCGCGAACAGCGCTGGCCAATGCCTACCTTTTGACTGGCAGTTTTGATAAGGCCGAAAACGAATATCAGAAAGTTTTACATCAAAATCCCTCGGCAACAGAATTGTTACTTAAACTTGCAAGGGTCTATCTTGGACAAAATAAAGCATCTGCGGCCCTTCTGTCGCTGGATAACTACCACTCATCCATGCCCGAAACATCAGAATCGTTAACCCTCTATGGTCAGGCTTATGGTTCCTCTGGCGATTATGCCTCGGCTGAAAAATTTTTCAAAAAAGCCCTGCAATTGAACCCGGAGGCAATTCCCCCACGCTTGAACCTGGCTAAGGTCTATCTGCAACGTAAGGACAACACTGATGCCAGGCAACTGCTGCAAGCGATCATCGCTCAGGATAAAATGACTGTTCAGGCTTATTACCTATTGGCCAGCACCGAAACCCGCGATGGAAACAGGGATGCTGCGCTCGATGTTTATCAGTCTTTGGTTGCCGTCCATCCTCAAGAGTTGCAAGCACTGTACAGGGTTGGCCTGTTGCAAATGGACAAAGGGCAACTCAACGAAGCGCAAAAGTCGGTTGATGCGCTGCTGGCCAAATTTAAAGATCGCCCTGAAGGGGAACGGTTGAAGGGCTTGTTGCTTTATCATCAGGGGAAATTCGAAGAAGCTATCTTTGCCTTCGCAATCTCAAATAAACAGCAACCCCACACGCTCGCATATTTTGTTATGGGGTTAAGCCACTTCAGTATCAATAGGCTGGAACTGGCTCTTAATGATTTTCAAAAAGCCCTCGATCTGAACCCTGAATTTGAGCGGGCGCGGGTTCTGGTTGCCATGACTCTGCTCAAACAGAAACGGGTAGATGACGCCATAACTGAAATTCAGAAAGTTTTGCGTAACAACCCTGAAAATGCCTATGCCCATAATATTCTTGGCAGTGCGTATCTGGCCAAGGGGCAACTGGATGAAGGGATGGCTGAACTGGAACGAGCGACCGAAATTGATCCTGGATTGGCCGATGCCCATCTGAAGCGCGGTATTTTTCATCTGGCGAAAGGGGAGGGGATTCAAGGTGAGGCGGAGCTGGCCAAAGCGGTTGCCGCCGCTCCCGAAGTTCTCAACAGCCGCTTGATGCTGGTCACTCACTACCTGAGACAAAAAAATTACTCGGTGGCTATCGAGACGCTACAAGGGGGTATGGATGGTTCTCCAACCGACGCCCTCCTCAATAATTATCTGGCTGCTGCCTATTTATCGCAGAAAAAGCCCGAGTTAGCCATTCAATCCTTAAAAAAGGCCAAGCAGATCAATCCAGACTATTTGACGCCAATTTTTAATCTTGCTTCCTATTATGCGTCAAATGCCGACTATCAAAAAGCACTCGTCGAGTACCAGGCTGTGCTTAAGCGTGATGCGACAAATATCAAGGCTCTACTCAGTATGGCAGCAATTTATAACCTGCAAGGACTCCCCGCCAAGGTTGAGGGTATCCACCAGCAACTTGAAGCAACTGGTGACGAGCAAGGTTTTGCCGCTGCGGCAACCTATAGGGTAAAACAGCAGAAAATATCTGAAGCTATGTCGATCGTTGAGCGTGGTCTGGAGCTGCATAAAACCTCCGCTGTTTTACTCGCATTGCAGGGGGGGGGGTATCTACAACTTAAACAGCTTGAAAATGCAGAATCGAGCCTCATCCGTCTTGCCGGGGTCGCCCCGGAACGGGGCAATCAATTGCTGTTGCGCCTTTATTTAACCACCAATCAGCCGAATAAGGCCACAAAACTCACAACGGGGCTCCTCCAATCAGCTGCGGATCAAGACTATGCCTACCTGCTCGCTGCAGCTCTCGCGTTGAGCCAGAAGCAGCCTGAAGAGGCGATTAAACTGCTACAACAGGGTTTACAACTTGTACAGAACAAACTGCGACTCCAAATGCAACTTGCCGGAGTTTATCAAACCAACGGACAGCTTCATTTGGCTGAACAAACCTATCAACGCATAGTGAAAGATGCCCCCCGTTTTGCCCCGGCATACACCTCGCTCGGATTTATCAACGAGGCACGCGGTGATAAAGGGAAGGCACTCGAGTTATACCGCTCAGCACTCAAATATGACGCTAATAACGTTTCGGCCTTGAACAACCTGGCCTATCTTCTGACTGATAATTTCGGTCAGGAAAAAGAAGCGCTGGAATTGGCGATGCGCGCTTATCGGAAACAATCAAATGATCCTCGGGTCATGGATACTCTTGGTTATGTTCTAGTGAAGAACAAGCGCGCCAGTGATGCCCTCTCTCTACTTACTCATGCCGTCGAACTTTTGCCGGAGGCCGCCACAGTGAAATTGCATTTGGCCATGGCTCAGCTCGACATCAGTCAGAAGGAAAAAGCCCGGCTGTTGTTGAATCAGGTCGTCGCCAATGGAGATGCTGCCGAAGTGAAGCAAGCTAAAGTGATGCTAACAAATTTGTAATAGAGAAATTTATGATCAGGCCTAAATTTATTTTATTGCTTTGCGATCTCCTTCTGGCCTTCGGTTGTCTCGTTGGTTCTTATGGATTGAGGGTCGGAGAATTTAATGAGCTGGGATCACTCACCAATGGTGGTTTGATCAGCCTGCTCTGTTATCTGTTTGTGGTCTTGGTTTCGACCTATTACTTTGAGATGTATGAACCCCAATTATTTAAACGTCGCACTTTTATATTGGAACGCTGCATCTATTCCGCCTTGGCTTCATTTTTTTTACTGTCAGCGCTTTTCTTCTTGTTGCCAGATCTTCAGTTCGGACGTGTGCTCCTGATTTTGTTTTTGCTGCTGAATTTATGATCTGGTCGATGGCCTGCATAGCAAAGTTCCAGGTC
>JAAXQF010000608.1 GCA_012974435.1 Desulfuromonadales bacterium
GCGATCCGCCGACTGAAATATTGACGGGCTTATCATGAGCGGGCAGCAACACCATAAAAGTGCTCCCTTTGCCAGGTTCGCTTTCAACCTCAATCATCCCTTTGTGGCCCCGAATGATGCCCTGAACTGCGGACATCCCCAGCCCGCGACCGGCGAACTTGGTGGTAAAGAACGGATCGAAGAGCTTGCTAAGTGTGTCCTGATTCATCCCGCTGCCGGTGTCGGTGATTTCCAAACAGATATACTCTGTAGCGCGGGGATTTTCAGCCAACATGCTGTCGTGCAAATAATTCATCGTCCGGGTGGTGCTTGTGGTGGTGATGCTGATCACGCCGTCCTGGTCGCCAATGGCCTCAGAGGCATTGATCACTAGGTTCATAATTATCTGGCGTAACTGGGTAATATCGGCTTCCATGGGCGGCAGCGATCTAGTGAGGTTCAGACTCACGACGGATTTTTTAGAAATCGACAGCTCCAGCATATCCAGGGTTTCTTCCAGCAGTTGATTCAGGTCAAGGCTCTCGACCTGGAAATTGCCTCTTCCGGAATAGGCGAGCATTTGATTGGACAGATCTGAGGCTTTTTCGGCGGAC
Source organism: Desulfuromonadales bacterium (assembly GCA_012974435.1). Classification (GTDB taxonomy): domain Bacteria; phylum Desulfobacterota; class Desulfuromonadia; order Desulfuromonadales; family BM103; genus M0040. Next base: position 594 of record JAAXQF010000608.1, read on the forward strand.
TCTTTGATGCGCTGCAAATGCACTATGGGGGATGCGCCCTTGTTGGTGCGCCTCAAGGCCATATCGGCATTGCCTGTAATCGCCATCAGGATGTTATTGAAATCATGGGCGATGCCACCCGCCAGCATACCGAGGCTCTCCATCCGTTGCGCCTGCTGGATCTGGCGTTCAAGTTCAATCCGGTTGGTTTCCGCCCGCTTGCGGTCGCCAATGTCCCGGCAGATCTCAACAACCAGGATGACATTGCCATCTTCATCGAAAATCGGTGAAGCATTGACCTCGACATCAATTTCATTCTGTTTACAATCACAATGCACATGTTCGACAGTGACCGGAGATTTGGTGGCTAGTACCTTTTCTAGGGGACAGAGATGTGCGGGGCTCTGGCATGGAACAGTTGAATTGTGCGACAGCTGATGACAGGTTATGACGCCATCGCCCATCTTCAAGGCAGACATGGATTGCGCATAACTGTTGGCCATAACAATTTGGTGGTCAGGACTCATCACCAGCAGGCTGTCCTGAAAGGAATCGATTACGGCTTGCAAGAGTTCTTTGCTTTTGCGTATTTCCTGATCGGAAGTTTTCTGTGACGCCCAGAGGTTGTTAAAGGTCTGAGTGATATAATCGACCTCGTTCACTTGTCTTTTCGACTCGGCTTGCTCACCCGACTTTTCTTCCTGAGCGGAATCGATGGCCTGACGCAGACGGGTCAAGGGGCGTTGGACCGTATATCTGTGTGCCAGCAAGGCGCAAACAGTCATGGAGAAGAGTATGAACAGGCAGACACCCGCGCCGTCAATCACTCGACTCCGATAGTATAGTTGTGAGTTGTCGAAAGATACCGCGACAATAACCTTGCCGACAGACACCCGCCCATAATCGGCATCAAAGACCAGTTCATTTTCTAGAACTAGGTATTCCGTCTCCTTGTTCGTTATACCGAGAGCAGTGGTAAAATGAGCTAAGAAATCAGTGAAACCGTGTTGCTTCGTACTTGCTTGCCGTGTCCACTCTGAAATTTGCGCATGAGACAGATTTTCGAATACACCTGAACTGGCAAATATATTTTGCTTATCGTCCAATACCGCAATGCTGCTGATATCTGGGTCGCTTATAACGGCCTGAGAAATTGATGCAATTCTATTCTCGTTGACATTCCACAAAGGCAAAGCCAGTACCAGGCTCTGGGTCTTGATAGTCTGCTGAAGTTTGTCCCATAAAATACCGTGGCTTGTTTTAGCCTCATCTATCTGAATTAAGAAAAATGCGGTAAAAGTTAATAATGAAATCAGCGGGACAACAACCAGCAAATAGGCTTGCTTGAGTGTCCTTGGGTGAAACTTTTGCAACGGCTGAATCCTCTCGAAGCGCTTTCGCGAAGTTGAAAGCACAGCATTTAGCTGATTATTTATATTTATTGAGCAGTTTTCCCCAGGTTGGGTCAGCGCTCATCTGCGCCAGAGTCTTTTCGATATAAGCTTTGATCTCAATGTTTTTGTCGGAGACGATCAGGCGCCGCTCATAGGTGCTGTGATGGTTTGGTGAAATGAAAATTTGATCCTGCAAGCCATGCTGTTTCAGGAGATACAGAGCGCCGGTCAACGGAGTTATGGTGAAATCGATTCTTTTACGCATCAATTTGCGATAGTTACTGATATGGGTTTCGGTATCAATTCTCGACAATGCCTTTTGTTGAACCCAATCATCGATTCCTTGATAGCGGTGTCCGCGTACGCCGCCAAAAGTCAGTCCTGAAACAGATTCGCGCCCCCTGTAATCAATCTTACGTTCAATATGGGATAACAACACATTGCTGTCCTGCATCAAGATGCTTTTCGACCAGAGGAATTTTGTTTCGGCAACATCATTGAACCAGGCCGGATTGACCCAGGGAACGATACCGGCCTCCCCTTGTTTCAAGATTTTATTTACACGTGTCCGTGACATGGGTTTGACGACAAATTGATAGCGGCCGTGAGATTTTTTAGACAAATATTCAGCTAGATCGTAAGTTAACCCCTGGTGGGATGCGACGATAAAAGGTGCGTGGGTATGGTAGGTGAAAAGTGGGACCTCGGTTGTTGAGGCGAATAAAGTAGCGGGCAGGCAGCACATAAACATAAGGAACAGATAGGCGAAGATCCGTTTTTTATGTAGCATCTTGTTCAGATTTCGCACAATAGTCTCCCTAACATAAGGTCTTTATGTATAACATAACCTGGGGGCAAATTAATAGATCCTTATCCTATTTAGCTCTTAGTCTCAAAGTGTTCAAAGGAAGAATCCGGACGGGCTTTTCTCGTAATGTACCATCTATCAGACACTAAAAAACCCTCGGTCAGCAGATCGAGGGTTTTCCGATTTATCGAGGGTGTCAACTAAACTGTGTAACTGAGTCTAGCTCGGCATTCTCTCTCCGAACATGATTACGAATTGATTCAGGGCCTGTTTCCAATTACGAATGGG